>NZ_KI965903.1:0-265819 GCF_000524665.1 Alcanivorax sp. 97CO-5 | reverse complement strand
TCAGATCAAGTCTGAATTACTACAGCTAATTCGAATATCCACAACACCCTGTTTGCGCACCACCCTAGTTTAGGGTTGCCGCGCTTCACCCATTCACCCTACCTTTTCCCTGCGCCCTGTGGTTCACTGCCGGCATCACGCTTCTGAACACGGTACGCTATGCCTACACTCAAATGCCCTAGTTGCGAGCAAGCCCTTCGCCTTTCCGATAACAGCTGGCGCTGCGATAACGGTCACCAGTTTGACCGCGCCAAACGTGGCTACACCAATCTGTTACTAGCACAGCAACGCCGCTCCCGTTCTCCTGGGGACGACAAAGCCATGGTGCAGGCGCGCACGTCATTTCTTGAATTGGGCCGTTATCAGCCGCTAGCAGACGCCCTGCTGGCCCACCTGCCAGATGAAGAGCCCGCTTGGCTAGATATTGGCTGCGGTGAAGGCTGGTACAGCGATCAGTTTGCCCAGCGACTAGGGGCAGTGAATGGTGTGGGCGTGGATATTTCCAAGTTCGCCGTGGATGCCGCCGCTAAGCGTAACAAGCGAGTCACTTGGCTGGTGGCGAGCGGCGCGCGCCTGCCTCTGTTTGATGCCAGCCAGCAACGAGTGTTTGTACTGTTCACTCGCCTGTTTGTGGATGATATCGCCCGGGTGCTGCAACCTGGCGGGGAGTTAATGGTTGTGGGCACCGGTGAAACGCACCTGCTACCGTTACGCGAAGCCCTCTATGACGATGTGCGCCAGAGTGGCTTTGATGCGGGCAAGTTTCTAGATAATCGCTTTGAGCTACTTTCCAGCGAGACCCTGCATTGCGAGTGGATACCCGAGTCAGAAGAAGAGCTCCGCAACTTGCTCGCTATGACGCCTCACCATTGGCGCGCACGGCCCGAAGCTAAGGCTGGCATTGGCACCCTCGCGGGCAAGCCCATGAACGGGCATTTTGTGATTCAACGCTGGCGGCGTGTGGCGTAGTCGCTCTCGTATTCGATAAAGTGAGGTGTCCGATTACGCCTTTGGGGCTAACGAGAAATACCTCGCTCCTTCTTCGTTTCAGCTGTTAGCCTTCCCAACCACTCTCCTCAGATAACCCAGCAAATCATCCGCATTGCTCACCGGTGCCCGGTACGCTAAATGCCCATCCGGCCGCATCAACCAAAGCCGGCCTTTATCGCCAAAGGCGCTAGCGAACTCGCCCTCATGGTCACGCCAGATACGGGTGGTGCCTTCACGGGGCACGTCATCATCGGCGGTGGCACGCGCCGCAATCACGGTCAGATGCACGCTTTCGCGATACTCTTGCCCGAGTCGCTCACTCAGCGCATACATCACCAGCCGCTCGTTATGCTCAGGACTCTCACTCAGCTGCAATAACAAATGATGCACGGGCTTACGCAGCAAGCCATGCAACTGATGCAGATGCCCGGTCCGCACGGATTTCAGCGCCGCATCCGGTAGCCGATCCCCCGGTAGCGGCCCCTGATGCCGCCAACCAACATCCGCTTCCGGGCCATAGGCAACCAGCGGCGAGTTGCGATAGTGCACATCCAACTGACTGGCAGTGCGCAATAAACGACTGGAGATATTACGACGGCTACCCGCCAGTTTCAGCAGCGAATCCCGGCTGCGTCGCAGCATCGGCAACTTCACCAATGAAGCCCGCGATAGCATGTCCACGCCGTACAACATTTTCTCCGCCACCGGGCGCCGTTCCTGCTCATAACTGTCTAGCAAAGCGCCCTGCCCAAATCCTTTCAGATAAAACGCCAGTTTCCAGCTCAGGTTGAAGGCATCAGCCAGGCCCGTATTCATCCCTTGTGCGCCCAGCGGGCTTTGCACATGAGCCGCATCCCCGGCCAGAAACACCCGGTTGCGGCGAAAATGCTGGGCCAGCCGGCGCTGCACGGAAAACTGGCTGAGCCAACGGGGTTCACCCAGATCCGGTGCCTCCCCCAGAATCGACGTGAGCCGTTCAGTGAAGAGAGCTAAACTTAACGGCAATGTCGGCGGCTCGCGACGGGCCATAATCAACCGCCAGCCCTGCGGCAGCGGCAATGCCAATAACAAGCCTTCTTCCTGCAGGAACCCGTGAGAGCGATCATTACTCCAAGGGGCCTCCCAGAGCACATCCGCCAACAGGAAATGTTCCTTATAATCCACGCCATTGAAACCAATGCCCAGCTGTTCCCGGACGATAGAACCCACACCATCGGTACCGACCAGCAATTCGCACTGCAGCTTCTGCACATCCGAACCCTGACGAATACGCGCCTCGACACCACGACCATCCTGACGAAAATCCAGCAGCTCCGCGCTGCGGATCAATTCCCCCCCCAGCATCCGGTAACGATCAATCAGCACGGTTTCCACCTCGGATTGCGGGCAACTGAGCACCCACGGGTATGGCGCTTTCAAAGTGGTGAGATCCAACTCCAAGAGAAAACCCTTATCGCCATACACTGATACCGCCTTGAGCCGCCTCGACACCTTACGAATCGACGGCAGCACCTCCAGCGCATCGAAAATCTCCAGCGTTCGAGCATGTAACCCCAAGGCGCGCGAATACGGCGATGGCGCATCCAGCCTGTCAATAATGCAACAATCAATGCCATGACGGCGCAAACCAATACCCAGCGCCAACCCAGTAGGGCCGGCACCAACAATCAATACCTGCGCTGTGCGGTTCTCGGTAACGGCGATGGTACACTCTCCTTATGTCACTCCCGGTTGGCATAAAGGCCCCGGGGCAATCCGGCTTGTTCGACGGCGCGCTTGGGCACACCCATGGGTAGCGCCTGCAACAGCCGCGCCAACACGGCAACGTTTGACCCGAGTTCATCATGGCACAACCTGCAACACCGACGGTGCGCAAAATTATCCACGTGGACTGCGACTGCTTCTATGCCGCCGTGGAAATGCGCGATGATCCTGCGTTGCGCGGCCGACCCGTGGCGGTAGGCGGCGACCCACACCGGCGCGGCGTGATTGCCACCTGCAATTACCCGGCCCGGCAATTTGGTGTGCATTCGGCCATGGCCTCATCCCAGGCTCTACGGCGCTGCCCAGAGCTGGTTATTGTGCCTCCGAATTTCGATAAATACCGCAAAGTTTCAACCCAGATTCATGATATTTTCCGTCGTTATACCAGTCTGATTGAACCCCTGTCCCTGGATGAAGCGTATCTAGATGTAAGCACCAGCGAACAATTCGAGAACAGCGCCACACGGATTGCTCAAGCATTACGCTTAGATGTTCGCCGGGAAGTGGGGATTACCGTCTCTGCCGGCGTCGGCCCTAATAAATTTCTGGCCAAGGTGGCCAGCGACTGGCGCAAACCCGACGGATTGTTCGTGATTCCTCCAGCCCAGGTTGAAGCCTTTGTGACAGCCCTGCCTGTTGGGAAAATTTCCGGGGTGGGCCGGGTCACTGGCGAGCGCATGAAAGGACTGAACCTGAAAACCTGTGGCGACCTGCAACAGCTGAGCCGTCTGGAATTAGGTCAACATTTCGGTAGCTTTGGAGAGCGCCTTTACCATCTGTGCCGGGGAGAAGACAGCCGCCCGATCCAGACAGGCCGGCGACGCAAGTCCGTTTCTGTGGAACGTACTTACGAAAAGGATCAGCCCACCCTCACCGACTGGCTGAGAGAGCTGGAGGGGCTGCTTGAAAAGTTAAAGGAGCGGTTTGCCAAGTTGGACCAGCATTATCTGATCAGCGGGCTAACCGCCAAAGTAAAGTATCAGGATTTTATCAGCATGAGCTGTGACAAGGCCGGCACCGACTTGGACCCGGCCCATTTCGAAGCCTTGTTTTGCCAGTTATGGGAACGCCGGGAAGGCCCCGCTAGGCTACTGGGCATCGGTGCTCGACTACGCGACCTGAAAGCTCCCCAGCAGCCAGATCTGTTCCCGGAAGAAAGGGACAAGGCTATGCACAACCAACGTAATAAGCTTTGAAGCCATTAAAAGTTCAAAACACGAACCAACCACACAGCCCTACAGAAAACAAAGCCTTCTGTATTAAGCGCTCATAAACTCAACGCGCAGCTCCCTACGCCCTTGGCTGGCAGCAAGGCCGAGCGTGTAGATAGGCGCCTCGTGTTGCGCCCTTAGTGCACCCGCAGACAAACCCTGTCATGCAAATCCGCCGGGATCAGCCCATCCATCAACTCTCGGCCACGACGCTGTACCGGCTCCATTTGCCCATCTAAATAGGCATCCAGCGTAGCGACACAATCGGCGCAATAGGTGACCGTAGCCGAGTCTGGGTGCTCGCAAGCCGCTCTAACGGCCTGTTCCAGTTGGTTCAAATATTTGAGCAACATGCTTTGCTCCTAAGTCTCACTCTCTACAAGGGCCTATTCAGCGGCCCTAGAAACTGATCAAGCCTGATTGATAATGACGACAATTCGATGACAACGGCTTGTCGTAGATCAATGTAACCGATCGTACTGCTTGTGTCGGGAAAGCTTTGCACACAGAGTTCTGAAAACCCGTATCAGCCTCGATATTTATATCCGACGCACGTGTCATCACGTCGTTCCCGGCCGAAATGTAAAAATCACAGCCTACCGACAAACGCAACCGCCCAAGTTTGCCCCTAGTTGAAACCGAGTTTCCCACCCCAACTACTCCTTTGTCACCCGGACTACGGTACTCTCTCGGGACTCTCAGAAAGAGACGCTCCAAAAGAACGCTATGTGTGTCTTAAAATACCTGACGATTTACAACGGACCGACCCTATGACCGAAACGGTATCGACCATTGTGGCGCCGGAAGGCAGCCTGGAAGTGCTTAGCCAGCATGAAGTGGAGCGCCTGCGCGACACCTCCGGTAGCGGGCTACACGATTTACTGCGCCGCTGCGCCCTGGCCGTGCTCAACTGCGGCACCCCCACCGACGACAGCCGACAGGTGCTGGAAACCTATCACGACTTTGAAATTGAAGTGATTCAGGAAGATCGTGGCCTACGCCTAAAACTGGACAATGCGCCTGCTGGCGCCTTCGTGGACGGGCGCATGATTCGCGGTATCCGCGAGCACCTATCAGCGGTGTTGCGCGATATCGTTTACGTGGCCAACGAGATTCAAAACAATGACCGTTTCAACCTGACCAGCAGCGAAGGAATTACCAATGCAGTGTTCCATATTCTGCGTAACGCTGGGGTACTTAAAGCCGGGTCATCGCCGAATATCGTGGTCTGCTGGGGCGGACACAGCATCTCACGCCACGAATACGATTACAGCAAGAGCGTGGGCTACCAGCTAGGGCTACGGCACAAAGACATCTGCACCGGTTGCGGCCCTGGAGCCATGAAAGGCCCGATGAAAGGGGCGCACGTGGCTCATGCCAAACAACGGGAAAAAGAAGGCCGCTATCTGGGCATTTCCGAGCCCGGCATTATTGCCGCCGAAGCGCCCAACCCCATCGTTAACGAGCTGGTCATTATGCCGGATATCGAAAAACGACTGGAAGCGTTTTTGCGACTGGCCCACGGCATCATTATCTTTCCCGGCGGGGTTGGCACCACCGAAGAAATTCTTTATTTATTAGGCGTACTGCTGCACCCAGACAATGCGGATATACCGCTGCCCATGGTGCTCACCGGCCCAGCCAGCAGCGCCGACTACTTCCGGCAAGTCGATGCCTTTATTCGCTATACCTTGGGTGAAAAAGCAACGGAACGTTATAAAATCATTATTGATGATCCGGAAGCGGTGGCTTTGGACATGTGCCACGGCATGGACCGCTTAACCTTATTCCGCCGAGATAATGATGATGCCTTTTACTTTAATTGGCGCCTTAATGTGCCGCTGGAATTTCAGCACCCCTTCTTGCCCACCCACGAGGCCATGGCAGCGTTGAACCTTAGCACCGATCAGCCGGTTCACGAACTGGCCGCCAACCTGCGCCGTGCCTTCTCCGGCATCGTCGCCGGTAATGTTAAAGAGCATGGAATTCAGGCCATAGAAAAACACGGCCCCTACAAGCTTCACGCCCCTAACGCGCTAATGATTCATTTGGACGAGCTACTTAAAGCTTTTGTAGAACAACAACGCATGAAACTGCCTGGCAGCCATTACGAACCATGCTATGAGTTAGTGAGCTAACAGGTAGCCGCTACATTGACACAAAAAAGCCCCGCAAAGCGGGGCTTTTTTGTGCTGCGTGTACCATGACGCATGTTGCGTCTTTTGTTACCGCGGCTGCATACGGATAGCACCATCGATACGGATGGTTTCACCGTTAAGGAACGTGTTCTCGATCATGTGACACACTAGCTGACCGTATTCCTTAGGGTGTCCCAAGCGTTTCGGGAACTGAGTCATTTCGATCAGCGGCTGTTTCACCTTGTCCGGTGCCGCATTCAACAACGGGGTATTAAAAATACCTGGAGCGATAGTGTTACAACGAATGCCCAGCGGAGCCAAATCACGAGCGATGGGAAGCGTCATGCCGACCACGCCACCTTTGGTTGCCGCATAAGCGGCCTGGCCAACCTGACCATCGAATGCAGCCACAGACGCAGTGTTCACAATCAGGCCGCGCTCATTGTCTTCATCCGGCTCATTCTCAGCCATAGCAGCTGCCGCGAGACGGGCCACGTTGAAAGTGCCGACCAGGTTGATCTGCACCACCATGTTGAACACACCCAGGTCATGAGGCTTGTTCTCACGGCCCACAACTTTCATGGCCGAGCCCACACCAGCGCAATTCACGCACACATGAATGGCACCGAATTTAGCCATCGTGGCATCCACGGCAGCTTTCACGGAAGCTTCGTCTGTCACGTCAGTCTGGGTAAAGGCAGCATTATCACCAAGCTGGTCCGCGACTTCCGGGCCGCGCTTGTCGTCACGGTCAAAAATCATGACCTTGCCACCCTTGGCAATAATCGCTTCTGCTGTCGCCTGGCCCAGGCCTGAAGCACCACCAGTAATCACGGCCACTTTATCGGTAATATTCATATGCTCTCCTTCTTGTGAAAGGTAGAAAGGTAACGGATCTATAAAACATTACCCGGAGTATACCCAGCCCTGCCAAGCGACTCATTGTTACTTTCGCTCAAACCAGGACTGCTTTAAGGTGAGATTGCGTCATTGCAGTCATTATTCATTATGACCGCACAGTGGCCCACGGCATGGGAGGGAAAGCCTTGCCAGATACCGCCAAACAGGACGATACCTCCTGGCTCGCCGCCACGTACCGGCGAACCCGACAATTCAGCGAGCAATTATGTGCCCCCCTGCTCGCCGAAGACATGGGCCTGCAAGCCTGCCCGGAGACCAGCCCGCCACGCTGGCATCTCGCACATACCACCTGGTTCTTTGAAACTTTTCTGCTCAAACCGCACCTGCCAGGTTATCGGCCACACAACCCCGCGTTCGAATACCTCTTTAACAGTTATTACAACGGCATCGGTGAACAGTACCCTCGCCCCCAGCGACACCTGCTATCGCGGCCCACCAACGACGAGGTAATGGCCTGGCGCCATCAGGTAGACGCGGCCATAGACACGTTGCTAACGCAGACCGATAACCTCAATGGACTAATGCAGCTAGGCATCAACCACGAACAACAACACCAGGAACTGCTGCTCACAGATCTGAAATACAGCCTCTCTTTCAACCCACTATCACCGCGTATCAGCCGCCCCATCAACACCACGAATCAGGCCAACGAAAGCACGCCAGCGCTAACGTTTCAGTGCTTCGAAGGAGGACTGGTGGACATTGGCGCCCATAGCGGCTTCGCGTTCGATAATGAAACTCCCCGGCACAAGGCTTGGCTAGAACCATTTCAATTAGCCAATCGGCCCGTTACCCAGGGAGAATTTCGCACCTTTATTCAGGATGGTGGCTATCGCAATTCAGACCTGTGGCTCTCCGATGGCTGGAGCTGGGTGCAACAGAAAGGTATTGAACGCCCGCTGTACTGGAACGCAGCGTTGAGCCACCACTTCACTCTGGCCGGTGAACAACCGCTTGCTGATAACCAGATTCTTGCCCATGTGAATTACTACGAGGCCGACGCCTACGCCCGCTGGGCAGGCAAGCGGCTGCCCACAGAGCAGGAATGGGAGCATGCTGCCCGCGCCCAAGCGATCGCCGGCAACTTTGCCGACGAGGGCCTGTTCCAGCCCGGTACGGTCCGTAACTCAGCCCTTTCTCACTTATTTGGCGACGTTTGGGAATGGACCGCCAGCGCCTACCTGCCCTATCCGGGCTTTCAAGCCGAAAGCGGGGCCGTGGGCGAATACAACGGCAAGTTTATGTGTAATCAAATGGTACTTCGCGGCGGTTCCTGCGCCAGCAGCGCCAGCCACCTGCGCGCCAGCTACCGCAACTTCTTCTATCCCCACTTGCGCTGGCAATTCAGTGGCATTCGACTCGCCAGCGACCCGAGGACGAAGCATGCCTGAACAACATACTGCATTTTCTATCGAGGCGATGATGAAGCATCAACAGACCCAGTTGAACCAACAACAGCTTCGTCCCAATTTGACCTTTTATGATTTGTATCCCCCCACCAAAGACATGCTTGCCGAAGTCAGCCAGTCCTTGTCGGGCGCTACCCCTTCCCTGCACCCCAAGTATTTTTACGATGAAACCGGGTCGGCCCTGTTTGACCGCATCACGCGTAGCCCCGAGTACTACCCCACCCGCACGGAAACCGGATTGCTTACCGACTACGCCGAAGAAATCCACGCGCGCCTTGGGCAGCCACAAATCATCGCCGAACCCGGTGCCGGCAGTTGTGAAAAAGTGCGCCTGCTGCTGGATGCTTGGCAACCCCGTCACTACATGCCGGTGGAAATTTCCCGCGAATGCCTGCTTGATGCCTCACGACAACTGGCCGGAGACTTCCCCAATGTACACATCAGCGCCGTATGCGCTGACTACTGTCAAACCATGGCCATGCCCGACGCGTTGACACAATCGGGCCAGGTGGTGTTTTTCCCCGGTTCCACCATTGGCAATTTCGAGCCCTCCGCCCGAGCCGATTTCCTTAAGGGGCTGCATAATCTGGCCGGAGCCGGTGGTGCGCTGCTGATCGGTGCGGATTTACAGAAAGCGAATACACAGCTGAATGCTGCTTACAATGATGCCGAAGGCCTCACAGCGGCGTTCAATCTGAACGCACTGCATCACCTGAACCGCAAATTGGACTGCCAGTTCGACACGGCCAACATGCGCCATGTCGCCTTCTATAATAGCGACCATCAGCGCATCGAAATGCACTTAGAGTGCCTGTGCGACCAGCACATCCAACTCGGCGAACGCAGCCTCATTCTGAATAGCGGCACGCGCATCCATACCGAGAATTCCTACAAATTCACAGAACAAAGCTTCAGTGCTGAGTTGATCGCTGCCGGCTTTAAGCCATTAAACTGCTGGACCGACCCACAAAACCTGTTCAGTCTGCACCTTGCTCAGGCCTGAACGTAAAAGCTGTAGCCCCCTACCAAGGCTAATAGTGTGAACCCGATCCAGTATCGTTATACTGGACCGCGTTTTTCTGTGCGTGTATTCCAACGATAATATAAGAGGGGCTGCGGCGATAACCGTGGCATAGGGAAATCGGATGCTTGAACTGATCAGCGCTGCGCGCCGCCGTAAACGGCCGCCTACGCACCAGCTTTTTGATGTGGTCACCATGGAGTTCCGGGTTGGCCTGCTGGATATCGACCTGAACATGCATCTGAACAATGCAAAATACCTGAAGTTCATGGATCGCAGCCGGCTGGAACACGCCGTGGTTACTGGGCTACTCAATCGTATGTTTGAAGCTCGCTGCAACGGCGTGGTGGCCAATACCGAAATTGCTTACATCCGCGAACTACGCCCTTATCAGCACTTCCAGCTTCACACCCAAGTTCTTGGCTGGGACGAAAAATACCTTTACTACGATCAACGTTTCGAGTCCCAGCGCAAACTGCACACCCATGCCCTGCTGCGTGTGGCCAACGTTTATGGTGGCAAATCCGTCAGCCCTCAGACCGTACAAGAAATGACCGGAATGAATCTGACCTCGCCGCCCTTGCCTGAATATGTAGAGCAATGGAAACTATTGCTGCAGACCAAGCGACGGTTGACGGAAAATGGCTAGAAGCCCCGCTGTAAGCTATAAGCAACAACACGGGGCAGACATATTACCCAGCGAATAGTCAGACAGTGAATGTAGACCATGGCGTTACGCCATGCTCAGCCAAGCGCTCAAATTACCAGCAACCGACCGGCACGCCTCTCCCAGAACCAGGGTTTTCTGTTAGCATTCCTTCATGGCAGCAAATCGAATCCACACCCCCTGCATTGGCGTCTGTTCCACCGTTTTCGGTGATACGGTTTGCCGTGGCTGTCGTCGTTTCAGCCACGAGGTAGTGCATTGGAATGGCTACACCAACGAACAAAAAAGCATTGTTTGGCGACGGCTGGATGTGTTGCTGTGCCAAGTCGTGGACAACTATTTTTTAGTAACAGATGCGAAGCGTCTAGCCTCCGAGCTGGATTTCCAAAATCTACGCTACCAAACCCAACTGTCCCCTCAGGGCTGGGTGCCGGAGTTACTCAAAGCTGCCGGCTCCAAACTTATTTCCTACGAGCACTTTGGCTTGCGCGCCCTTCCCCCCACCGGCACGATGACCCCGCGACAGCTGTACGATCAGATCAGCGCAGAATGTCATGCCCTATCTCAGGCCCATTACGACCGCGCCTATGCCCGCCCAGTAACCCTGGTCGCCGAACTCACAGAGCAAGCCGCTCGGGAGAAAGGGCTGATCTAACTGCAGGCATGTACTTCAACTACCAAGAAAACAATCCCCTGTGCCAACCTGAACTCCCCCGTCACAACTAAAGAAAACATTTATCGATACACTTTAACCGTATCAACCTTTTGTGGGGCACGCTGGAATACAACATCTGTTGAAAATTTTAGGCACAGGCTAACTTCAACCAACCTGCAGGCAGACAGCGCTGTGAACGTGATAATTGGTTGGACCCCAATGCGTAAGATTTGACCGCGTTCGGCCCCTTAATGGTGGAGTCGGCGCTGCACTTACACGCGCCCAACACAGCAGGCGAGGTAACGATAGGATTACAGGGAATTCGCCGCGTCAGTCAGTGTTGAGCGGATATCTTTTAACGCTGTGCGTGCCTCAATGCCTTCCGAATGGGCAAAGACCCCCAATATCAAAGCCCCCGACACCAGCAAGGCCAAAGCCAATAACAGCACTTTTTCTTTTTCCAATACTCGCGGTTTTGGTGAGTCAGATTCGTCCCCGTGAGAATTGTGGTTGAGTTTTTCATCGCGGCTGTCGTGCATCATTCCTCCATCAGGATCTCCTATGGTTGTACCCATCCAACCAGACAAGCACAAGGCAAGAACTGACCGCTTATCTGACAGCGGCTCAAACCCCGTAGGCACAAAGAAATCATAGATGACAAGACGCCCGCCAATCCCCCATAACGCAAAAGGCCGCAACAGCAAGCTGTTGCGGCCTTTCTTTGTGATGGTGCGCCAGGAAGGACTTGAACCTTCACACCTCTCGGCACCAGAACCTAAATCTGGCGTGTCTACCAATTCCACCACTGGCGCAATGGGCGGCTATTCTAGCAGGCTCGCTGACAATTACCAGCCCTCTTGCAACCTATTAAACTGCTGCGCGGGATACGGCAATGCGCCAGCAGACCCTTGTCGATTTTTCTCACTCAATTTTGCTGCCTGCCCAGGGGAAAATCGCTTGTTTGTGCTGTCTTCTAAAAGACAAGCTGAGAGCAGCTTGACGCTGAGTGAGCACAAGCCCCCCTTACACCGGCACCGTCCCATCCAGGCCTCTACCTGAAAAACGGTTGGCAGTGGCATCTTACAAAACGACTAACAAGTTTGCCGGCCTAGAGAAATAAACAGAGCTATATTCTGACCATGGCAGAACATTTTTTGGGCTAGGGTTCTTTAAATTTAAATCTGTCACTCAGACTGCCCACCCCTCGGAGAAACAGTCCGTGCCAGGTTAAACGATCAACGACCTTCCAATGAATCCAGCCGGCTGTTGACCTGCAATCGATAGGCATCAAATGCCGCAATTGCAGCTTCCAAATCATCGACAGAGGCATCCAGCGCCGAAATCTTGCCCTGGGCCTTTTCCACCTTGGCCAACCCGTTTTTCAGGTTAATTTGCTCTCGCTCCAGTTGCTTGATGCTGTCAACCAACACTTCCATTCGAGTCTGCATTTGTCCGATCTGACTCTGCCATTGATCGCTGCTTTTGTTGACTGCTGCCACGGCACTTTCCATCTGTTTTTTAAGCGCAGCCGCATCAACGCTAATGCTTTTTAATTTTCCATCCACTCCAGCCTGGCCTTTCTTCACCTCTTTCACCGACAAAGACAATGCGTTCAATGCTTTTTGCTGCTTGGCAATCGTGGTTTTATTAAGTGTGTTGCTCACGTCCCACAGCTTGCGGATTTCATTCTCATTGGCTGCTAGCTTTTTGCCATAGGACTGCACCGTCTCCAGCAATTTACCGGACGACTGATTAAGCGTTTCGTCCGTAGCCGATAAGCGGGACTGGAGATTGCCCATCTTCTCACTGGACTCCGTCAACCGGCTATCCAACTGCGCTTGTAAACCCGCCACTTGCTTACTGAACCAAACACCAAGCACCGCAATCAGCACCATCAGTACTAGACAAGCAGCCATCCAGCCGCCATTACCACCACCTGAAGGGGTCGGCTTTTGCGGCTTAGGGGCCGTTTTTTTTCTTCCCGGTGGCGTTTTTTTGTCCCTTCCACCCGGAGAAGCCGAAAGGGAGGGGGTTGTCCCTGGTGCATCAACCGTCACACCATCCAGGTCACCAAGATTCACTTCACGATCTCGTGTCATTCCACAATCCTAATCAGAGCCTCGACTAAATATTCCAAGTCTCATACAAAAAGACCATTTACGGCCTCTATTTTTCGTTTACTCGATACGCTTCAAGCGAACATCCACTCTTACTCTGCCACTTTTCGAACAATGGCGGCTTGGTGGCGAAATAAGCCCTCACTCTCAGCCCGTATTTGCCTTTTCATTTTGACTAACGGCAGAAGAGTCTCCTAAGGACGAACGGAACCGATGACCCAAACCACGAGAACCACTACCTTTTCATCATTAGCGTTGGTGATTTTATGGAGACGCAAAAACAGCGCTATCATGCGACTTCACGCTCCCCATTGCCAATGACAGGCTTTGCAAACGGTGTCCGCGCCCATTTATTTGCAAGGACCCCTATAGCCTATTATTTTAGGTTTTCACCTAATTAAGACCAATGCTCATTGTTTGCAGTACTTGCCTATCACAGGCTGATTCGGTAGCCATAGCCGGCATTGTTCACAGCCTGCGAGCAACATTATCAATCCAATAAAACGCACACAACTCCCGTTTTGTCATCGTTATCATGAGGCCGACGATCACTTAGCGACAATCATCCCGAGCGGGTAGGACACCACCAAACCTACCCTTAAATGGCCACCTATACAGACACAAAAAAGGCCGCAAAAGCGGCCTTTTTTGTAATTCAAATGGTACCTTTGACAGCACCATCAGGCTTACCCTATCGGGTTTAAGCAGCAAAGTTGCTAGCGGCGAAATCCCAGTTAATCAGGTTCCAGATGGACTCCAGATACTTAGGACGGGCATTGCGGTAGTCCACGTAATACGCGTGTTCCCAAACATCTACGGTGAACAGCGGGGTTTGGCCCTTGCCGTGGGCAATGGGAGTGTCCGCGTCGTCAGTGTTAACGATTTCCAAGCTGCCATCACTGTTTTTTACCAGCCATGTCCAGCCGGAACCGAAATTGCCCGTCGCTTTAGCATTAAATTGGTCTTTGAACTCGTCGAAAGAGCCAAATGCCTTGTCGATGGCTGCGCCCAGATCACCACTAGGAGCGCCGCCGCCATTGGGGCTCAGGCTGTTCCAGTAAAACGTGTGGTTCCACACCTGCGCTGCCTGGTTGAACAGACCGCCTTCGGCGCTCTTGATGATTTCTTCCAGGGATTTGCCTTCATTGTCTGTGCCGGCAACCATGTCGTTCAGCTTGGTCACGTAAGCGTTGTGGTGCTTGCCATGGTGGTACTCAAGCGTCTCGGCAGAAATATGCGGTTCCAGTGCATTTTTCTCGAACGGAAGCGGCGGTAATTCAAAAGCCATAATTTGTCCCCTGACATCATGTTGTCCCATTGCTCACAGCTGCTTGCTCACAACAACGGGCAGAAATTCCCCGCAGACAACCTGCCGGTCGTCTACGGCCAAACGATAATAACAAGCTACCGGTCGTGTTCTCTACTCTGGCATGGCTTTGCCTTTCGTCGTCATAGACAGAGCCTATCATTTGCCAGCAACCTGTGACCGGCGGGTCTTTGTCAAATGGGGCGCAATGCCCTTGTTTCAAGTACAATGCGCCCCAATTTTTACGTTCCGGGACGTTTCTTTTGCGTTCTGTTAACGCCTTCAACTGTTTGGCAGGAGAAAAACATGTCTGATGATGCCGTAGTGATTGTAAACGGTGCCCGTACCGCCATGGGCGGTTTCCAGGGTGCCTTGTCCGCTGTCAGCGCCCCGGAACTGGGCGCCGCGTCTATCCGCGAAGCCGTAGCCCGTGCGGGTCTGAAACCTGAAGACGTGCAGGAAGTCATCATGGGCTGTGTGCTCCCCGCTGGCCTGAAACAAGGCCCTGCCCGCCAGGCCATGCGCCTGGCCGGCTTGCCAGACAGCATCGGTGCCACCACCATCAACAAGCTGTGTGGCTCCGGCATGAAAGCCACCATGTTCGCCTACGACTCCATCAAGGCTGGCACCAACGAAATCGTAGTGTCCGGCGGCATGGAGTCCATGACTAACGCCCCTTACCTGCTGGAGAACGCGCGCGGTGGCATGCGCATGGGCCATGGTCAAGTTATGGACCACATGTTCCTGGATGGCCTTGAAGATGCAGAAACTGGCCGTCTGATGGGCTCCTTTGCCCAGGAAGTGGCCGACAAGCGCAGTATCACCCGCGAAGACATGGACAACTACGCCATCGAATCCTTAAACCGGGCCAATGCCGCAGTCGACAATGGTTGGTTCAAGGATGAAATCGTGCCGGTGACCGTGAAGACCCGCAAGGGTGAAACAGTGGTCGATACCGACGAACAGCCGGCTAACGCCCGGATCGACAAGATCCCTAGCCTGCGTCCAGCCTTCGCCAAAGACGGCACCGTCACCGCCGCCAATGCCAGCTCCATCTCTGATGGCGGTTCGGCTTTGGTACTGGCCAGCGAATCCGTTGCCAACGAGCGTGGCCTGCAGCCACTGGCGCGCATCCTCGCCCATGCCACCAACAGCAAGCATCCTAGCGAATTCACCATTGCCCCGATTGGTGCCACCGAAGCGGTAATGAAGAAAGTGGGCTGGAGTGTGGACGATGTGGACCTGTTCGAAATCAACGAAGCCTTCGCCATGGTAGCGATGTTGCCAATGATGGATCTTGGCATTCCCCACGAAAAGATGAACATTCACGGCGGCGCCTGTGCCCTGGGCCACCCGGTGGGTTCCACCGGTTCACGCATCATTCTCACCTTGATCCACGCGCTCAAGCGCACCGGCGGCAAACGCGGTGTAGCCAGCCTGTGCATTGGCGGCGGTGAAGCCACCGCAGTGGCCATTGAGCTGGTGTAAGGTGTAAGTACGCCAGACGCAAACGGGGCCTTCAGGCCCCGTTTTTTTATGTATATAAAAATAACCCGGCGTACCGCAGGAGCAATGCCCCATAGCGAAAAGCGGGGCCGGCGTCACCGACAATCGCGCCCGAGCCACCGCTCCCAACAACGATTACTGCCGAGCCTCATCCCGAAACATCCCCTTTCACTTTCAAACTCTGTTGCACTTTCCTGACCGAATTCGCTCTGCCACGTATACGCAAACCCGGATTTCCACTGTACTCTGACTCACTAGTCATCATGTTAGAACCAGAGCCCCGGGAGCACCATGTCAGCATTACCCGTTATCACCGCCATGGGCGGCATTAATGCGGCAGGCCGCAGCGCCCAGCATTTCGCCTTTCAAAGGCTTATTTTCGACGCGCTGAATCCCTCTCAGCAGCAGGACACGCTGAATTCGCTGAACCAGCTTACCGGCGCAGACCAGGATAGCGTGCTGGCGCGCACCCTGATCCGAGCGCTCCCCGATAGCCACCAACTCCACGGCGCGCTCGCGGGCACCAGCGATTCCCCTATCACCCTGGAAATGCGCAACATGGATCTGCCTGATAGCCTGGCGCCGGGCTGGCAGGTCCATGCTATAGACAAGCGCCGCAGCCACGTCACCTTACCTGCCGGGCTGGGGCTGCACGTGCCCCTCGATACCCCCCGCCGGGTCAGTGCCGCTGGCCAGTTGCCGGACGGTTTCGACCCCGGCGCCCTGTACGCGTCGCGCAGCCACCCCCGCGCGTTGCAAATGGCCATTTTCGGGATCAGCGATGCATTAGGCGATTTGGGCCTCGATTGGGCAACCGTAGCCGCCCATGTACGCCCCGATCAGGTGGCCGTGTACGCCAGCAATGCCATGTCGCAGATGGATGACAATGGCCTCGGCGGAGTAATGCGTTTTCCTCCCAACGGCCAACGCATCACCTCCAAACAAGTGCCATTGGGGCTGGGGGAAATGACCGCCGATTTCCTCAATGCCTATGTGTTGCATTCCGTGGGCACCACCGGTGGCATGCTGGGCGCCTGTGCTACCTTCCTCTACAACTTGGAAAAGGGCGTCCACGCCATTCGCAATGGTCGAGTGCGGGTCGCCATTATCGGCACTAGCGAAGCGCCGTTGGTACCGGAAATCATGGAAGGCTACCGCGCCATGGGCGCCTTAGCGGAAGACCAGGCACTGGCCGCCTTGGACGGCGCGTCCACGGCGGACTTGACCCGGGCCTGCCGGCCGTTCTCCGGGAATTGTGGCTTCACCATGGCCGAGTCCGCTCAATTCACCGTGCTGATGGATGATGCCCTGGCACTGGAGCTCGGCGTCGACATCTTGGGCGCTGTACCCGATGTATTCATTCACGCCGACGGCGCCAAGAAATCCATTTCCGCTCCCGGCGTGGGCAACTACCTAACCGTGGGCAAAGCCGCAGCCCTCACCCGCCAACTCATCGGCGAGCAGGGGCTACGTGAACACAGTTTCGTACACGCTCACGGCACCGGCACGCCACAGAATCGGGTAACTGAATCGGTCATCCTGGACCGAGTAGCGGAGGCCTTCGGTATCCGACAGTGGCCAGTGACCGCCATCAAAGCGTTTGTTGGCCATTCTCTGGGCAGCTCCGGTGGTGATCAGTTGGCCGCGGCCCTGGGCAGCTTTGCCCATAACCAGATCCCCGGCATCCGTAGCATTGACCATATCGCCGATGACGTGCACCGCCAGCACCTAGATTTCGCCATGGATCATGTCCAGCACGACAACCTGCAGGCCAGCCTGATCAACGCCAAAGGGTTTGGCGGCAACAACGCCACCGCCGTGGCTCTGGCGCCGTCAGTAACCCGGGAGATGCTGCAACAGCGCCATGGAGCCCAAGCCATGGCCCGCTGGGAGAGCCGCCGGGAAAACGTGCTGGAAGCGAAAAGCCGCTTCCGTAACCACTGCCTCAACGAGACGCCGCGGCCAATTTATCGATTCAACGATGGCGTGCTCGGCGACGAGGCAGTGACACTGAGCCGGGAAGCCGTACAGCTCAACGGCGGCACGATCATGGAGTTTGGTGACGATAGTAATCTCGCTGATTACCAACTCAATCGATAATTGTGCCTTTATGCGGCAAGCGATGCCTCACATCGCTTGCCGTCAACGCGAGAATAACCCCTTAACGAACCGGCACCTCAAAAGCCGCACAGGCCCAGCGCTGCCAACACGGGTGGTGCGATGCGGTAGCGCCATGCTCAGCCCAATGGCAACCTTCTTTACAGAATAAGGCGCGGTATAACATGAGAGATGGACCGCAAGGGACCCTGGAGGGTTTTTCAACTTTGGACCTACGGCGTTTAGCTTGGTTACCTGATAAGGTTGCCTCACTGCATGCTATGGACCAATCATGACCCGCTTGAAACTCGCCCTGTTGATTCTCCTCGCCCTGATTGCCAGCACCGCCCTGTGGCACCGTTATAAACCCATGCCCGCAGGGCTGTCGCTCAAGGGCGACCTGCATGCGGTACACGGGTTGAAACTGCTGGTGGACGATACCTGGGAAAGCGATGAAGGTGAGGGCAGCCAACGGCTTAGCCGCCAGCATATTTTTGACGAATTCTTCCGGCTGATTGGGCAGGCGGAAAAAGTGATCGTAGTCGACATGTTCCTGTTCAATGATTTTCAGGGCGCCGGCAGCGAAAGTTACCGCGCGCTGTCCGGGGAGCTAATCGATGCCCTGCTAATCCAGCGCGACAAGCACCCAGATATGCCCATCGTGGTCATTACCGATCCCATCAACACGCTTTACGGTGGGCTGCACAACAAGCCTTTGGCACGCCTGAAAAACGCCAACATCACCGTCATTACCACCCCGCTCCCTACCCTACGCGATTCCAACCCCAGCTGGTCCGGACTGTGGCGAGTATGCTGCCAGTGGCTGAGCAACAACGCCAACAAGGGCTGGCTGCCCAACCCCATGGGGCCCGGCAAGGTAACGCTACGCAGCTACCTAACGCTGCTTAACTTCAAGGCCAACCACCGTAAAACCCTGCTGGTGGATGAAGGCGCACACTGGACCGCACTGGTAACCTCCGCCAATGCCCACGATGGCAGCAGCGCCCACAGCAATATCGGGCTACGATTTCAGGGCAATGCCGTTAACGACCTACTCGCCAGTGAACTGGCCGTGGCAAAATTGGCCCACACCGCTTTGCCAACGTTGCCGACTTTACCCACACAACCAGCCAATCCTGCGGCCGATACACATTTGCAAATGCTTACCGAAGGGGCCATTCGCGACGCCCTGCTCACCACCATTGAGCACAGTCAAACGGAAGATCAGGTCGATATTTCCGTGTTCTACCTATCCCATCGCCCACTGGTGAACGCGCTGCTAGCCGCACACCACCGAGGCGTACAGCTCCGCGTACTGCTCGACCCTAACAAGGATGCGTTTGGGCGAGAGAAGAACGGCATCCCCAACCGTCAGGTGGCCCATGAATTACACAAAGCCGGGATACCGGTGCGCTGGTGTAATACTCAAGGGGAACAATGCCACACCAAGATGCTACTACGGCGCAACGCCAACAGCGCTGAGCTCATTCTTGGCTCCGCTAACTACACTCGCCGCAATTTGGATAATCTGAATCTGGAAAGCAACGTTCGTCTCACCGCCGCACCGGATCAGGCCATCATGCAACAGGCCGCTGACACCTTCGAACGGCGCTGGGAAAATCGCTACGATGAAAAACACAGCACGGACTATGAGGTGTATGCGGACGATTCGCAGTGGAAGTACTGGCTGTATCGGGGAATGGAATTTACCGGGTGGAGCAGTTTTTAATGCAAAGCCCGCGCTGTAAGCGCGTCGCTGACGCGATCAAGCAGCAAGATCAAGGGCACTTCACCACAGAGCATATGGAGCGCACAGAGCACGCGTGGATGATTTTTCTTTTCCCGGTGATTTCTGTCTCTTCTGTTGTAGGCTTGCTTTAACCGTTTGGCTATCGCGCCACCAGCGACGCGCCGACAACTCAGTTATCCGTTACCCTAGCGTCTTTCACCGGCCGGTTACGGTGCCAATCCAGCCCACTGACCAGACCATTAATCAGCCAGGCCGCCGCAGCCAAACCGCCGGCCATGGGCCAGCCCCAGCTTTGCGGCAGCAATTCTGTACCGGGAACAAACCACAGGAACAGCACCGTCTCTAGCACCGCCAGCAAGAGCGGCGCCGCCAGTCGAGCGGGGTAATGCAGCGCCACACCCAACCACCGCAACATCGCCGCGCCCATGGTTAGGCCCAACCAGATAATAATTACGCCACCGATACCCACCGCCATTGCCTTCTCCCTACCTGTTCAGTGCTGGCCGCCATAGAGTGACTCACGGCCATGGCGCACGGCCATGCCTTCGCGCACTTTTTTCGGCAAGCCGCCGACCACCAGCGCAAAAGAGTGATCGATCATGCGCTGGATTTCTCCTTCAGGAATAGAGCCATCCAGCTTGATGGTGTTCCAGTGTTTCTTGTTCATATGGTAGCCAGGCTGTACCGCAGCAAAAATATCTCGAAGTGCCAGCGCTTGGTCCGGATCGCACTTCAGGTTCATGCGCCCTTCACCGCTCTCCTCACCCAGCGTGGCAAACATTTTGCCGCGCACTTTCATCACCGCCACATCCGGGCCGAAAGGAAAGTCTTCCAATGCTTCAGGCTTACCCAAGAGATAATCTCGTACCACATCAACATCCATGTCGATCACCCGATTTTATCCAGACGCGCCGTCAATAAGGTTACGGCAACAATTGCCCTCAGATTTCCCGGGTTTCGCGGAAGCGGATATCCGGATGACGTTCCTGTGCCAGTTGCAGATTAACCCGCGTCGGCGCCAGGTATGTCAGATGCCCGGCGCCATCCCGGGACAGATTGTCATGGGCCTTGCGTTCAAAGGCAGCCAACTCTTTATCGCTATCGGCCTCAACCCACCGGGCTGTCGCTACACTGACCGGTTCATAACGGCAATCGACGCCATATTCCCCTTTCAAGCGCGCGGCGACCACATCGAACTGCAACGAGCCCACAGCACCAAGAATCACATCGTTATTACGCAGCGGGAAAAATACCTGGGTCGCGCCTTCTTCAGCCAGCTGAGTCAGGCCCTTGTGTAGCTGCTTGCTCTTGAGCGGATCATTGAGAACCACCCGCTGGAACAATTCCGGCGCGAAGTGCGGAATGCCGGTGAAGGCAAGCTCTTCGCCTTCGGTGAACGTGTCACCGATTTGGATGGTGCCATGGTTGTGCAAACCGATAATGTCACCGGAAAAGGCTTCTTCCACATTATCGCGCTCACCGGCCAGAAAAGTCAGGGCATCGGCAATACGCACATCTTTACCGGTACGCACCTGCTTGAGCTTGATACCTTTTCGATAGGTGCCCGAGCAAATACGCATGAAGGCAATGCGGTCTCGGTGACGAGGGTCCATATTGGCCTGAATCTTGAACACAAACCCCGTCATTTTGGGCTCATCGGCCTCTACCGTGCGAGCGGTAGCATCACGGGGCTGGGGCGGCGGCGCCCACTGCACCAGGCCATCGAGCATATGATCCACGCCGAAATTACCCAGAGCCGTACCGAAGAAAACCGGGGTCAACTTACCGGCCAGAAAACGCTCCAGGTCGAATTCATGGCTGGCGCCCTGCACCAGCTCCAGGGTGTCGCGCAGTTCTTCAGCGTAGTCGGTGCCCACCGCCTCATCCAACTCCGGATTGTTGAGGCCCTTAACCTCGCGCACATCCTGCACAGTATGGCCCTGACCAGTCTTGTAGAGCACGGTAGTGTCGGTGAGCAGGTTGTAAACACCCTTGAAGCTCTTGCCCATGCCGATGGGCCAGGTAATCGGAGCGCACTCAATATTGAGTACGTCCTCGATTTCGTCCAGCACGTCGATGCCATCGCGCACATCCCGATCCAACTTGTTAATAAAGGTGAGAATCGGGGTATCGCGCAGGCGACACACTTCCATCAATTTTACGGTTCGCTGCTCCACACCCTTAGCAGCGTCAATAACCATTAATGCCGAATCCACGGCGGTGAGGGTGCGATAGGTATCTTCAGAGAAATCCGCGTGGCCTGGGGTATCCAGCAAATTGACGGTGGCACCCTTGTAAGGGAACTGCATCACCGAGGTAGTCACGGAAATGCCCCGCTCCTTCTCCATCTCCATCCAGTCGGAGGTGGCGTGCTTGCCAGACTTCTTGCCTTTCACGGTGCCTGCACTTTGGATCAGGTTTCCGTACAACAGCAATTTTTCGGTAATGGTGGTTTTACCGGCGTCCGGGTGCGAGATGATCGCGAAGGTGCGGCGCGTGGCCACCTGGTCTTGCAGGCTCATGGGGCTCAATCTCTGACTGGATATTTCGAGGGCGCGAGTATAACAGCCTTCGCGGCCTGATTTCCCGTCAGACCAACCCAGACCCTTTCAGTTGGCGCTGGCGCATCAGCAGGTACAAAGCAAAGCCTAGCGCCACACCCGGCACCACGCCCAGCACAAGTGCCAACCAGCCCCCGCGCACATGGTAACGCTGGCGCTCATAAAGCACCCATATTGCCAAAATCACCCAGCACAGAATCACATCTGTGGAATAGCCAGCAGCATAAGGATTGACGAAGCCGCCCGCAGCGGCAGCCAAAATATCCGGGTTAGCCATCAGCGGCGGGATAACCAGCACCGCAAAGGCACCACAGAAGATCAACGCCACCATGATCAGCAAGCGGCGAAACAGGCTTTCGGACATGGGTAACTCTCCTTGGTAAGTACTCCTGTTACCTCTATCGTTGTCATTGATTGACTCGCTGTCCAGTTTTTATGTAGTTGCGCCTGTGTCATTGGGTAAGCAGGTAAGCTGATGTAGAGTAACCTCCTTCCCTCCTCCAATCAGGAGTTTGTCATGTCTGCCACTGCTCATTATCTTCGTTTTATAACAGTCCTTCTTGCTGTTGCCCTGCTAAGCGCATGCAGCCGAGCTCCGGGGGCCGGTGATGCCCAAAAAGCCCTTGAAGCGGAGATGCGCAACGCCCATTTGGACGGTCTGCTGGCGATTACCAACGTGGAAAAACTTAATGGCTATGAAGATGGTGAAGGCGTATACACCATAGAAGTCAGTTACAGCCTCGAAGCGGAGGAAGATCTGAGCACTTACACCAGCCAGGTTAAAGGCAACGAAGAACTCTCCGGCCTGGATCGGTTCGCCATGATCATGGCCCTGAGCGCACTGCGTGTAGAGCACGGCAACTTCAAAAAAGGCGATACTTTCCAGCGCCAACGGGTGATCCAGTTTCGGGATACAGAAAAGGGCTGGATGCCGTTGGAATAAAAAACCGCAACACGCTTCATGCTGCAACACTGGCAGGGTAAATGGCGTCCCATAACGACCACCCTGCCCGGTAGATTCCGTTAAAAGTGAACAGCGGAACAGAAAAGTGGGGGGCAATACGGCAATACCCCGCCCGCCATTCCTCCTGCACATTATCTTAGCGACGACGCCTCGCTTCGCGGGGCTCGCTCCCTCGATTGGATTTATTCGCTTGGCTCACCCTTCGAGCCGCACTATGTGCTTTAAGTCCGCTCCCGTTGATTCCTGCAAGGCTTTATAGAAAGACCGATGCGGTAGCTCGCAACAATTATTTATGCCCCGAAGCCAGCAGGCACTGCATCAACACCGCGTCTTCGTGACCATCGTGATCCTCACCCCGGCGGTAATAATTTTTGCGGATTCCAGATACCGTGAAACCCAGAGACTCGTACAGTGCCCGGGCGCTTTTGTTGCTTTCTCGCACTTCCAGGTAGATCACACTCATGGCGTCTTGCTGTGCAACCTGAATGGCTTGTTCCAGCAATCCTCGGGCCAGCCCCTGGCGCTGCCGGGCGGGCGCCACAGCGATGTTCAGCACATGGGTTTCATCAAGAACCCGCGACAAAATCAGAAATGCTACCGGCTGCCCTGCCGCCTCCACCACCTGACACAGATAATGATCATTACCGAGGCAATCGAGAAAGTGGTTACGGGTCCAAGGGGTCAACTGAGCGGCGTGTTCAATTTCCAGCACCGCCGGCAAATCCGATTCCTGCATGGCCCGAATCGGGCCGACAACATCAAACGCCATCGTAACCATGAGCCTGCATGGCTTGCCAGCTGGCTTTCTTGTGTTGGGCCGGATCAGCGAGCATTTCCGCCAGGCTGCTAATCACCAGCGCCGGTAGCTGGCCCAGTTCAAAAGGCTGATAGCGAGGTTGTTTAAACAAGGTTTCGGCCACCGCTTCCGGCAAGCACAACAACACCCGCTCTCCACCGCTCTGCTCACTAAGCCCAGCCACAAAAGCGGATAGCGCCTGAGCGGCTTCATCAGCCGGCATGGGCTGCTCGGTCAGCGGGCAAAAGAAACGACGCGGACGCTGTGGGCGCCCCTGGAACAAGGCCAACAAACTCGCCATCAGTGGCGCTTCGAACCGCCCCAGCCCTGGAGCCTGACTGTCTTCCTGGGCACATAGCAACCAGGTAGTGCCCCCCAGGTGCGCTTCCAGAGTGAACCTCAGGCCTGTGATTTTCTCTTTAGGCGGCGACGGAGCCGCAGTTGTTTCCTGCTCCTCTTTTAAAGGAGCAGCAGGCTTGGAGGAGGAAGCCTTCGCCAACGCATCGGCAGCAAAGCCTGTGGGGGCTTGCTTCCCAGCAGCAGGAGCCGAATGGGAAACTGACGCAGAATGCTGTAGGGGCGCCTCTCCCTGCGCCACGGTCGTTACGGACACATCAAAGGCAGGACCCGCCGGGGCCGCTGCACTATTCTGCTCTTCCTCCGGCCAATCTAACACCTGCGATGGCGCTGCACCGGGCAAAGGCACACGGGCCACCCAAGGCGTCAACCCCATGGCCTTCAAATAACTCTGCCGCTGCGCTTCGTTCATGAAGTGCCTCCGGTACCGCCAGACGCCGGACGCACCACCCACCACGCAAGAAGAGCACCGCCGGCTCCCTTACCGTCAGGCCTCAGACATCCGACACCAAGCATCCCCTTCATACTCCCTCTAGCGCCTGGGGATGCGCCTTTTCTACGCCGGCGGCGAAGTGATTAAGGGCATTCAGGTAGGCTTTGGCTGACGCAGTAATAATATCAACATCGGCACCATGACCGTTGACGATACGACCGCCTTTCTCTAACCGCACAGTTACCTCGCCCTGGCTATCAGTACCGGCGGTAATCGCGTTCACCGAATACAACTGCAAGGTGCTGTGGCTGTCTGCCAGCTGCTCAATGGCCTTGAAGGCAGCATCGACGGGACCGGCACCAGTGGCCGTGGCGTCCTGCTCAACACCGTCAATAGCCATCACAATGCGAGCCTGCGGTGTTTCACCCGTGCGCGCCGTCGCCTCCAGCAACACCAGCTTGAAACGTTCCTGCTCCACCGCTCGCTTGGTATCGCTGACCAATGCCTGAAGATCCTCATCAAACACTTCGTGCTTCTTGTCCGCCAAATCCTTGAAGCGCAAGAAGGCTTCGTTCATGGCCGCCTCAGACGCAAACACAATCCCCAGTTCATCCAGCCGAGCACGGAAAGCAGCACGGCCGGAATGCTTGCCCAGCACCATGCGGTTAGTGTGCCAGCCCACATCCTCGGCCGACATGATTTCGTAGGTTTCGCGATGTTTGAGCACCCCGTCCTGATGAATGCCCGACTCGTGGGCAAAAGCATTGGCGCCAACGATGGCCTTGTTCGGTTGCACCGGGAAGCCGGTAATCTGCGACACCATTTTCGAGGTGGGCACGATCTCACGAGCATTAATGCCGGTATCCACATTGAACAGGTCCTGACGGGTTTGCACCGCCATAACAATCTCTTCCAGAGAAGCATTGCCGGCCCGCTCACCTAGGCCATTAATGGTGCATTCCACCTGCCGCGCACCCGCCTGAACCGCTGCCAGAGAGTTGGCGACCGCCAACCCTAAATCGTTATGGCAATGCACGGAAAACACCGCCTTATCCGCATTGGGGATGCGCGTGAGCAACTGACTAATGGTATCGCCAAATTGCTCGGGAATGGCATAACCCACGGTATCGGGGATGTTGATGGTACGCGCACCCGCATCAATCACCGCTTCGATGATGCGGCACAGGAAATCGATTTCGGAGCGGCCCGCATCTTCACAGGAAAACTCCACATCACCCATATGATTGCGGGCATGCTTCACCGCGGCCACCGCATGTTCGACCACCTGATCCGGCTCCAAACGCAGCTTATGCTGCATATGGATCGGGCTGGTGGCGATAAACGTATGGATACGACCGGATTCAGCTCCGACCAGTGCTTCCGCCGCGCGGTCGATATCCGCCGCCTTAGCCCGCGCCAGCGAGCAAATGGTAGATTCGCGCACGGTGTCTGCAATGGCTTTCACCGAGCGGAAATCCCCTTGGCTGGCGATGGCGAAGCCGGCTTCGATGACGTCTACCCGCATGCGTTCCAGCGCCCGGGCGATGCGCAGTTTTTCATCCTGGTCCATGGTGGCACCGGGGCTCTGCTCACCGTCACGCAGGGTGGTATCAAAAATAATCAGGCGATCTTTGCTCATTGGATCTCTCGCAAATGTCCGGGGCTAATGGCTGGCCCCTTTTCACAGCAGGTTCAGGTATGTGCGCATTCTACACCAGCCGCAGGGTGCGCAGCACGGCCTCACGCAGGGCTTCCCCCGCTTCACGTCCGGCAATACCTTCCGCAAGCCGGAGCTTCTTGCCATCCA
Source organism: Alcanivorax sp. 97CO-5 (assembly GCF_000524665.1). NCBI lineage: Bacteria > Pseudomonadati > Pseudomonadota > Gammaproteobacteria > Oceanospirillales > Alcanivoracaceae > Alcanivorax > Alcanivorax sp. 97CO-5. Next base: position 239,349 of record NZ_KI965903.1, on the reverse strand, counting down.
CCTTGGCATACAGGGTCATGTACTCGGTCTTGCGGCCATTACTGGTGCTGCTCATGCCACTTTCCAGCACCAGCTGGTCGGCGTTAAGCAGCTGTCCCTCGCGGCGGAACAACACAATACCCAACCAGCGCCGTTGATTGCGCACCTCGCCACCACGCACCCAGGCATCCAACCGACGCGCCAGGGTATACAGGGTAGCAAGCACCATCGGGTAACCAATCAAACCGAAAATACTGCCCATGATATACAGCATGAAGCCTTCTTCTGCGGCCTGAACAAACAGGAAGGTGCCCACTGCTGCAAAGGCACAGCCAAACACCAGCAACCCCAGCTTCATGCCCAGGTTGCGGCCAGCCCGACTGATCAGGTGCAGGCCCTCACTCGTCTGCTCTACCTCAATTTGCTGGTTGGCTGACTCCAGCGCATCCATTTTACGGTCTCGCTGATCTGCTTCTACATGAGAGTCAGGCAGCTCATAGCGGCTAGAGCCACTGCCCGCTTCCACGGGTACCTCCCAGCTTCGTTTCAGCGCCCGTCCCTGAACCTGGCCATCCAGCTCCACACGCCAACGAATCCAATCCTTTCGCCCACTCACACTCCGATCGCGCTCCCGCGTGGCCGGCTGATCCGCTGGTGCATCGAAACAAAATTGGATCTCGGTGCCACTTTGAACGGGGCGACACCAAGCCCGCTGCCGGTTCTGCCAGCGGATGCTTTCACGGGTTTTGCGGTCTTTTCCAGAACCGCTGTAATAACAACGGATACAGCTAAGCCAGACCGTCACCGACTGCTCAGCGGACAAGGCGCGACCCAGCTGAATTGACCCGCCAACCTGTCCGCCGGCCTGGCCCGGTTGCGGATCCAGCGCCAGAGGGGTTGGACCAAAGAACCGGTAGTTATTGCGCATTCTCAAGCCCGCCAAAGCGATTCCAGCCCCGGCAAGCGGAAACAGAAGGACCAGCAAAATCATATAATTGCCACGGCTGACTTCCTTCCAGACCTCCAAATAGGCAGGAGACGGCAACAGAATAAACACGGCGCCAAAGCCCACCATAAGCCAGTGACCCGATTTCTCTCGGCTGCTGTATTGACCCGTCCCAGAGACCGTCTGAGGGTCTCTTCCCCGACGCATCAAGTACATCACCCCGCCACCCACCAAGGCAAAAACGCCGCCGAAGGTCAGCCCGAAAATGAGTGTGCTCCAACGAAAGGTTCGATCCAGATACGCCTGGGTTGGGTTGGACGGGTTCACCCAGGCTTGCAAGGCACGGTTGCTGGCACGGGCACGATCCAGCCGGCTGCTAAGCTGTTGCCAATAGTCACCCACATTATCACTGCCGCTATATAGCCCGACCTGATCGCTGGTGAAGGTCTGCCCCTGGAAGGAATACCGGTAACGGGCGGTGACGCTATAGGTGCTAGACCCATCAGAACGATGACGATGAAGTTCACTGCTAAGCACCGTGGCCGGCACCCGCTCCCACTGACCAGACAGCAGATACTTACCGACAGGGAGCAGCCCCACATACACCATCACCGCTAGCCCAGCGAATAGAAAAATGCCGCCAAACAGATACCCGCCAACGCCCGCTTTTTTATTCTCGTTTTGCTCTTCTATCGACAAAATACGATCCCCCCGTGATCAAACCCCAAAGCAACGCACCACTGACCGCACCATAAAGATGGGCGTTCACATACACCCGACCATCAATCCACCCTTGCAGGTAATCCACGTCATAGCCCGGCAAGTGCTCACTGATAATGCGTCCGATAATGACCGCCAACACGACTGAGTGCAGCACCGGATTCCCCCTCCACCCCATGAGCAAACAGAGCACCAGCAGCCCATGCAAGATACCCGACAGCCCCACATAATGTTGCAGTTGCGGATCCAATATCAGCAAAGCGACACCAGTGGTAATGCCACAGAACAACAGCCATGCCCACAAGCGGGCGCGATCCAGTAAATCTTCAAAAAAATAGCCACAGAGCAACAGCCCGCTCAAATTCAGCAGCAAATGCCAATGATTCAGATGCACAAGATGGCACGTAAGAATCCGCCACCACTGCCCCTGCTCAATCGCAACGCGATCGAATGCCAGCCAGGGGTTCACCCAGGAAGAGGCCAGCCCCAGCACAATCATCACGACCACCAACCAGGCGAAGTGCGGACGGAGTTTTTTATCTCTGGGTTGCATGCTATTGCCTCTCGAGGATGAACGGGTATTAAGCCACAAGCCACAAGGCATGAGATACAAGCCGCAGGATGGACGTGTACAAATTCTGACAGGGCGAAACCCGGGACCTAAATAAGCGGCACAACGCATCCGTTAGCGGCATGCCCGCGACATCGAACCCGGCGGCAGCTTATAGCCTGAAAATTGTCTATGTCCTAAAAAAAGAAAACCCCGCACAAGGCGGGGTTCTCTTTGGAGCGTGTTAAGCGCTGATGATTTACATCATGCCGCCCATACCGCCCATTCCACCCATGCCGCCCATGTCTGGGGCGCCGGCACCGGCGTTTTCTTCCGGCTTGTCCGCCACCATGGCTTCGGTGGTGATCATCAGGCCAGCAATGGAGGCCGCGGCCTGCAGAGCAGAACGGGTCACTTTGGCGGGATCGAGAATACCCATTTCCAACATGTCACCGTATTCACCGGAGGCTGCGTTGTAGCCGTAGTTACCTTTGCCATTACGCACTTCCTGCACAATCACGGATGCTTCCGCGCCGGCGTTATAGGCGATCTGGCGAAGCGGCATTTCCAGCGCACGGAAAGTCAGGGCAATACCGGCGTTCTGCTCGTCGTTGTCACCTTTGATGGTGCCAACATTGGCTAGAGCGCGAACCAGAGCAACACCACCGCCCGGTACCACACCTTCTTCTACCGCAGCACGGGTAGCGTGCAGAGCATCGTCAACGCGAGCTTTCTTCTCTTTCATTTCAATTTCGGTGGCAGCACCGATCTTGATTACCGCAACACCGCCGGCCAACTTGGCCACGCGCTCTTGCAGTTTTTCTTTGTCGTAGTCAGAGGAAGAGTTTTCGATTTCCTTGCGGATTTGCTCCACACGGCCATCAATATCTACCTGCTGGCCAGCGCCATCAACAATGGTGGTGTTTTCCTTGTCGATGTTCACTTTCTTGGCGGTACCCAGATCTTCCAGGGACGCATTTTCCAAGCTCAGGCCCACTTCTTCGCTGATGACGGTGCCGCCGGTGAGGATGGCGATATCTTGCAGCATGGCCTTGCGACGATCACCGAAGCCCGGCGCCTTCACAGCGGCACACTTGATGATGCCGCGCATGTTGTTCACTACCAGGGTAGCCAGCGCTTCGCCTTCAATGTCTTCAGCGATAATCAGCAGCGGCTTGCCTGCTTTAGCCACATTTTCCAGGGCTGGCAACAGCTCACGGATGTTGGAGATCTTCTTGTCCACCAACAGGATGTACGGGTCTTCCAGTTCGACCTGCATCTTTTCCTGGTTGTTGATGAAGTAAGGGCTCAGGTAACCGCGGTCAAACTGCATACCTTCAACCACGTCCAGCTCGTTCTGCAGAGACTGGCCTTCTTCAACAGTGATAACCCCTTCCTGGCCCACTTTTTCCATGGCCTGGGCGATGATCTCACCAACAGATTTGTCGGCGTTGGCAGAGATAGTACCTACCTGCTCAATGCTCTTGGTGTTGTCGCACGGAGTAGATAGCTTTTTCAGCTCTTCCACTACGGCCGCAACGGCCTGATCGATGCCGCGCTTCAGGTCCATGGGGTTCATGCCCGCGGTTACGGACTTCAGGCCTTCGTTCACGAACGCCTGAGCCAGCACGGTGGCGGTGGTGGTGCCGTCACCCGCTTCGTCGTTGGCCTTGGAAGCCACTTCCTTGACCATCTGCGCACCCATGTTCTCGAACTTATCTTCCAGTTCGATTTCGCGGGCAACGGAAACGCCATCTTTAGTGATGGACGGGGCGCCGAAGGATTTTTCCAGCACCACGTTACGGCCTTTCGGGCCCAAAGTTACTTTGACGGCGTCTGCCAGAATGTTGACGCCTTTAGCCATACGTTGACGAGCTTCGTCACGGAACAAAATTTCTTTAGCCATGTTTCTATACCTCTGCAATTCTGTACCCAGTAATGGGCTGAATGCCCTTGCGGGCGTTCGATGTCTGTCTGGAGCGGAACTGGGTTACCCTGGCTATTCGCCTTAAGCGCTGAGCCTTGCAACCCTTGGCCTTCGCAACTTAGTCTTCGACGACGGCCAGAATTTCAGCTTCGCTCATGATCAGCAGCTCTTCGCCTTCCACCTTCACGGTGCTGCCGGAGTATTGGCCGAAGATCACCGTATCACCGGCTTTTACGTCCAGCGGACGCACATCGCCATTTTCGGTGATTTTGCCATTGCCCACGGCGATAACTTCACCACGGGACGGCTTCTCGGCAGCGGAACCAGGCAGCACAATACCGCCAGCAGATTTGGTTTCTTCCTCTTCACGGCGAACCAGCACGCGATCATGCAAAGGACGGATGCTCATTTTTCCTTAAACTCCCAGTTAGTTCTTCGACACCCGAGTCGGCACAATGGCCGGACTCAATAGTCAGAATTAGCACTCTCATGAGTGGAGTGCTAATCATAGTAAGGACACCAGAACAGTCAACAAGAAATACCGGCACTGGCCAATGATTCCCTTTGCCTGCCTGTTGGCCGTGGAATGGGGTCGCCACGGCGGGATTCAAGAGCTGGAGAGGAAAAAATCTCCCGGAACAGATCCCCGCGCCACGGCTACACTGCGCTTGCGCACGGCACCGGGCGGATACCGTCAATCATGCCGCGCTCTGCCAGCCACTGTGCTGTCCGCCCTCCATACCAACGGCGCCACCGCACTGCCGTGCCAATAAATACACAATCGGGCTTCTGCTTCCTGGTGCATTCAACGCCCGCTCATCCGTTTCCCGTTTTGCTGCAGGCCTGAGCAATCCGGTCATTGGCCTGCCTCCTGCGCCTCACCATAATCCGTTGCACCATGAACCGACACTGTAAGGAATCACCATGGAATTGAACCAGAAAGTGATTGTTGTAACCGGCGCCGGCCGTGGCTTGGGCCGTGGCATCGCCACCTTTTTTGCTGGTAAAGGCGCCCGGCTAGCCTGTGTGGATCTTAACCAGGAAGACTTGGATGCCACCGTAGCCGCCTGCCAAGCGGCCGGTGGCGAAGCACGCGCCTACCTGGCCAATGTGGCCAAAGAAGAAGAAGTGGAAGCGCTGTTCAACAATGTGGTGGCCGATTTCGGCACCCTGCACGGTCTGGTCAACAACGCGGGCATAACCCGCGATGGGCTACTCATTAAAGCCAAAGAAGGTGAATTGATCAGTAAAATGAGCTTGCAACAATGGCAAGCCGTGATCGACGTGAACCTGACAGGGGTGTTCCTGTGTGGCCGGGAAGCCGCCGCCAAAATGGTGGAAACCGGCGTCGAGGAAGGCGTGATCGTGAACATTTCATCCCTGGCCCGTCATGGCAGCTTTGGCCAAAGCAACTACTCTGCTGCCAAGTCAGGGGTAGCGGCCATGGCCGAGGTGTGGGCGAGAGAACTGGCCCGCTACAACATCCGCACCGGGGCGGTAGCACCGGGCACCATCAATACCGACATGCTAGCAGCCATGAAACCGGAAGCCCGCGATCGGTTGGTGCAGGCGGTACCGCTCAAGCGCTTGGGTGAAGCGGAGCACATTGCTCGCAGTGTGGCCTTCATTTTCGAGACCGACTATTTCACCGGTCGCTGCATCGACATGGATGGCGGTCTGCGCTGAGCGGCAAGCCAGCATGCTGTTCTGGCTAAATAAAAGGGCAAGCCTTCGCGGCCGCCCTTTTATTTTTTCCGTTTTTCCTTGTAGCTTGAAGCTTGTCGCTTGAGGCTATAGCCCCATGAATCCAGAATTCCGAGAGGCTGTTTACCAAATTATTGCGGCCATCCCACCGGGCAAAGTCAGCAGTTATGGCGCCGTGGCTCGCCAGGCAGGCTTTCCGCACCATGCTCGTTTTGTCGGCCGGTTGATGAGCCAGTTACCCGAGGATACCCGTCTGCCTTGGCACCGGGTGTTGCGCTCCGACAGACACATTGCCTTAGTCGGCACACCCGCAGGGCAGATTCAAATACAACGATTACGTGACGAAAATATTCCGGTAATAAATGATCGCGTGCCCAAGCCTTATTTTCTTGTCCCACAATGAACCTAAATCGCTCCGCAGGAACAAAGCGTTTATGATGAGTCTTTTCCTCATCAGCAATACCCGCTAAGAGCCCTATGCCCTCACAATCTTCTAGCTGGCAGCAATCCCTAAAGGCCTTCCTGCACCCCCGTGTGGCGACCATGTTCTTTTATGGTTTTTCAGCGGGTATTCCTCTGCTACTGATTTTTTCCTCGCTATCACTATGGCTACGCGAGGCCGGCATCGACCGTTCCACTGTCACCTACTTCAGCTGGGCAGCGCTGGCGTATTCATTTAAGTTTCTCTGGGCACCACTGATTGACCGCTTGCCTGTGCCAGCCCTTACGCGCTGGCTAGGCCGACGGCGGGCCTGGTTGCTGGTGGCACAACTGGCCGTTGCCGCTGCTATTTTCAGCATTTCCCTGGTCGACCCAACCCAACCTGGCGCCCTGAATTTGATGGCCTTTGCGGTAGTGCTGCTGGGCTTCACCGCCGCTACCCAGGATGTGGTGATCGATGCTTACCGGATTGAATCTGCCGGAGCGGAATTGCAGGCGATGATGTCTTCGTCCTATATCGCCGGCTACCGCATCGGCATGCTCACCTCCGGAGCCGGCTCACTGGTGTTGGCCAGCTGGCTCGGCTCCACCAGTGAGTCTTACCGCTATGCCGCCTGGCAAAACACCTATGCCCTCATGGCGCTAACCATGCTGGTCGGTGTCATCACTACCCTGATCATTCGTGAGCCGGCCAATCCCAGACCTTCAAACGCACACTACAGCAGCCGCCAATACCTCAAGTTCTTAACCCTGTTTGTGGCGGGCATCGCCGCCTTCGTGACGGTGTACGTGCTCACCGCTGGAGCGGCCTCCGCACTGCGGCAAACGCTGACTGACGCGATGAACAACGGCGCCTTATCCGGCCTGGTGGTGGAAACCCTTAGGTTGGCTCTGGCAATCACTCTGGTGGCCGCATTACTCAAGACACTCTCCCTAACCCCGCTATATGACAAACAACTGGTGCAAGAAAGTTACCTCGACCCGGTGAAGGATTTTTTCCAGCGTTATGGCAAACGCTTGGCGCTGTTGCTGCTGGTTTTCGTAGGGTTTTATCGCGTTTCCGATATTGTCCTTGGCGTTATTTCCAACGTCTTCTTTGAAGACATGGGGTTCACCAAAACCGAAATTGCCGGGGTGGTAAAAACGTTTGGTTTGTTCATGACTATCGCCGGTGGTTTTCTGGGCGGCCTGCTGGCCATGCGTCACGGTGTCATTCGGGTACTTTACCTCGGCGCCTTTCTCACCGTAGCCACCAACCTGCTGTTTCTGTGGCTGGCTTATGCAGGCCACGATATCCGCATTCTCTATGCGGTGATCTCCGCCGACAACCTCACCGCGGGCCTGGCCAGTGCCGCCTTTGTGGCCTTCCTGTCCCAGCTCACAAATGTGTCCTTCACTGCCGTGCAGTACGCTATCTTCAGCTCATTGATGACCTTGTTACCGAAAACCATTGGCGGGTATTCCGGCAGCATGGTGGACAATTTGGGCTACCCGGGCTTTTTCCTACTGGCCAGCCTGATGGGCGTGCCAGTGCTAGGCCTGATCTATCTGATCCAGCGACATAGCGCCTTTAAGGACTAACCCCACCATAAAAAGACTCGGCAATCACCAGGATACCCTGCGGCCCATGGGGCAGCTCTGTCGCCTGCAGTAAAGATCACTTTACGCTGATCATCCATTAGCCCCAGCATCACCATTGCCGTCTCAGCAGGCATCAAAAACCCGAAGATAATGCTCGACCAGGCCCGCCTGGAACTGAAGCGGCGCTGGCGGAAAAGCATATCGCGGCCAGCGCAAATAGCTTACGGCTTGCTTCGCATTAGAAACCATCAGCGGTTTACCCTTACAGTACGGGGCAACACGTTTGCTAGACACAGAGAAAAACCTCCTTTTCCTTCACTACAGAGCTTACTATTTCTCCATGACTGAACCTCTTCCCCACTGGTATCTGCTCGGTGCCGGCAACATGGGCACACTAGCGGCTTGGTATCTGACTCGTGCCGGGCATACCGTCAGCGTGGTCACCAATAGCCCGCGATTACCACTGCAAAAGCAGCTTATCTTTGCTAATCAACGCATGTCGCTCACCCTGCCCTGCGTCAGCCCAGCCGAGCTGCCCCCCGCCATTAAACATGTGCTGGTAGCCAGTAAAACACCGTACACGGACTCGGCGTTACAGAGGGTGAAAGGCCATCTCAACAACGAGACACAGGTGCTGCGCTTCCAAAATGGGGTAGGCGCGCTGGATGGTCGGCTCCCTTCAGGCTCCGTCATGCTGGAAGCGATTACCACCAGTGCAGTAAAAGGGCAATCGCCACAGCACACCATCGTGGCGGAAAATGCCACATGGATCGGCGGCACTGCGCAACCACCTGAATGGTTTGAAGGCCTTCAAATTCACTGGCCCAGCCTGCACTGGGAAGCGGACATACGCCTAGTTCAATGGAGGAAACTGGTGGCTAACGCGGTGATCAATCCGCTCACCGCCTTTTACGATATACCTAACGGCGCACTCATGAACGACCCCGCCCTGCTAGACCAAGCCCGAACCCTGTGCAGCGAAGCCGACGCCCTGCTGGCAATACTAGACTCGCAGTGGCCTGGGGATTCATTCACGGCCGTGCTAGAGGTGATCCGCGATACAGCCGACAACACCTCCTCCATGCGCGCAGATTACCAACGAGGTGCCACGACGGAAATCGAGGCCATCAATGGCTGGTTACTCCGCCAAGCGAAAAACCAAGGCATGGACCTGCCCAGCCATCGCCGGCTAGTTGAGGCGCTCACATCCACGCCCTAGCGGACAATTGCAAAGCCCTTTGCATGTGCATGCTCAGCCATTCAGATTGACTCACAATCTATACTTCTTCAGGGCACAACGCGCGATGCAACACACACGCTCCCCGTCTTCAGGACGCGCCAAGTGTGCAAAGGGCTTTTCAACAGCCTGCTGAGCGCCAACCTCTGGTAAGCTCCCCTGCGAGAAGGTCTCATTGTTCGGAGGATAAATGTTCACTCGCTGCTCTATTCACCAACGCGCGCTTTTTATACCCGCAGCTGCCAGCTTGCTATTAACTGTCCCGCTTGCGGGTATCGCCAACGAAGCCGACAGCACATCGGACACCGCTCCCGGCCGCCATGCTCTGGGCACCGTAAAGGTCAGTGGCGCCAGCAACAACAGCTTGGCGGGTGAACTCCCCACCGGCACCGTGGTGATCGACCGAGAAGCCATCGACAGCCTACCGGCAACAAACCTTGCGGAAGTGCTGGACAGCGTAGGCGGTCTGCAAAGCAGCCGCCTGTATGGCATCAACGGCAGCAGAACCAGTGTAGACCTGCTCGGTTTCGGCGCCACTGGTAACCAAAACACCCTGATTCTGTTAAACGGTCGTCGGCTATCCAACATCGATCAAGCCCCGCCGCAACTAACCGGCCTCCCCCTTGCGGCCATTGAGCGCATCGAAGTGTTGCCTGGGGCCGGAGCCGCCCTGTACGGCAACGGCGCTGTAGGCGGGGTGGTTAACATTGTTACCCGCCGCCACTACCGCAATAGTGCCGGGGTGGAAATCCACAGCGGCAGTTACAGCAACGTGGGCGGCAATGTTTATGCCACCGGCAGCCATGACAACGTGAGTGGAGCCGTGGCCCTGAGCACGCAGGACAGCGACAGCTATCGGGACAACAACGCCCTGCGCAACGACAGCGCCTTCGCCGATCTGCGTTACCATCAAGACCGCTTTGAAGCGTATTTCACAGCCAACGGCGAGACACAATCCCTGGACCTACCCGGTGGCCGCGATCCACGAGCATTCAACAATGACCCGCAAGGCGCCGATACCCCCAACGATGAGGCCGAACAGGAAAGTTACTGGCTGATGCCTGGCATACGTATTGGCATGGCCGGCAACACTGCCCTAACCCTGGACGCCAGCCGCCGCCGTCAAACCCAGGAATACCGCTACCCCTCCGGCGGTTTCAATGGTGAATCCGTGGTCGACAGCTACAGCTTTACCCCCAAGCTAGAAGGCCAGACCGCCACCGGCAGCGCTATCCATAACTGGACCTTAGGCTTCGATCTGCACGAATACGATTACACCAGCCGCACCAATTTCGGCGATCGTGAGCTAGAACAGAGCCAGCGTGCTTGGTACGTGCATAACCTGGTTAGCCTAACCCCGAAACTGTCTGTCAGCGCCGGCGCCCGCCATCTGGAAAGTACGCTCAGCGGAGAAGGTGCCGACAAGGAACAAGACGGTGAAATGTACGAGGGGGGCATCCGTTATACGTTCACTGGCAACTTAGCCCTTTTCGCCGGCGCCCAGCGCAGTGTGCGAATCGCCAACGTGGATGAGCTTTCGCCCTTTAATCCGCCCGCTGATCCACAAACTGGCCACAGTTACACCACCGGGGCCAGCTGGTCGCAAGGACGTCAGCATTCCACCCTCACCTTCTGGCGTGCCGAAATCGATAACGAAATTGTTTACGACCCCATCGCTTTCGCCAACCGCAATCTGGATGATCGGACCATTCATAAAGGCGTTAGTATCAACTCCCATTGGCAGCTGGATAAAGATATCACCTTCACCGCTAATGCCAGCGCCCAACAAGCCCGCTTTGATGGCGGACCATTCAGCGGCAACGATGTGCCCCTGGTACCCGAACACACCATGAAGTTAATCGCCGACTGGCAGGCGCTATCCTGGCTATCCGCCCAGATCAGCCACCGCTATGTGGGCGACCGACACTACGATGCTGACCTGGACAACGAATACCGTAAGTTGGACCACTATCGCACCACTGATCTGCAACTGACTGCCCGCTATCGCAAACTCTATCTCAAAGCCGGTGTCTACAATCTGGAAGATAACGTGAACGCCGACTACGGTAACTACAATCCGGCCAGCAGCAGCGCGGTACTCTACCCGCTGCCAGAACGCCATTACCGAGTTGCACTGGGCATGGAGCTGTAATGAGTGACACCAACAAAACCCGCATCAACCGGGTTATAACCCGCACCGGCGATGCCGGCGAAACCGGACTGGCCGACGGCTCTCGAGTAAGCAAACATGACCCTCGCATTGTGGTTCTCGGCGAGCTCGACGAACTGAATAGCGCCCTTGGGGTGTTACGCGCACGCCCGCAGGATGCAGATTTGGATGCGTTGTTGGGTTTAATACAGCAAATGCTGTTCGACATCGGCAGCGAACTGGCGATTCCCGGCCACAGGGTAATTGATGATCATGACCTGGTAGAGATGGAATCCCAAGCCGATACTATTAATGCCGAACTGCCACCACTGAAAGAGTTTGTCCTTCCTGGTGGGCACCCTGATGCCGCTTGGTGCCACCACTGCCGCACTGTGGCACGCCGACTGGAACGCCACGTGATAGCCCTGCGCGACGCCGACGAAGACGCGGTCAATCCCGTAAGCCAGGCGCTGATCAACCGGCTTTCCGACCTGCTCTTTGTCATGGCACGGCTAATCAACCTACGCCACGAGCACCCTGAAACTTTGTGGGTCCCCAAAGCGGACCGCTAACAGCGCGCCACATGCCCGATGCTTGAGGCCAAACATGAAAAAAAAGAGCGCCCATTCCTGTGCGTTTCTTTACCTGGCTTCAGGCGTGTGGCTTTGTATTATGGAAAGATTGTGCAAACCGGCCCACCTCTAACGCTAGCGCGCTACACTGAATGCCCTGACTGATGATGTAGCGCCATGGGTATTCGCAATAAACTGTTTCTGATTTTCCTGGGCACCTTTCTGGTTCTTATCCTAGCCGCCAGCGGATTCTATTATCTGTCTTTCGTGCGTAGCCTCGACACTTACTTGGACGAACGCCAGCAATCCCAAGTGGAACGTCTAGCCAATCACCTGGGCAACCTGTACCAACAGCAGGGCTCTTGGCAATTTCTTCGCGATGACCCCCGTCGCCTCAAACGGCTTTACTGGCTAGCCGGGGATCGAGAGGAAGGAAAAGACGAGCGCGGCGATCACCGCCGCCTGCAATTGCTCGATGCCCACAAGCGTGTGCTGTTTGGCCCGCCTGCCCCGGAAAAATACCGTATTGACGTTCCTATCCAAGATAATAGCCGCATCGTGGGCTATCTAACCTACCCAGATCAGGAAGCTATTCGCGACAAACTAGACCGCCGCTTCATAGGCCGGCAACTTCGTTTTGCCCTGTGGATGCTCTGTGTGGGGCTTGCCTTATCTCTACTGGTCTCCTGGCTGCTGGCCCGCCATCTGGTGGCACCAATTCTGGCGCTCTCACGCCATACAAGAGAATTACAGGAAGGTAATTACGACTCTCGCCTGGCCAGTGATCGCCGGGATGAGCTCGGCACCTTGACCCGCCAGGTCGACCAGCTCGCCGAGCGGCTCGATCAGGGCCAACAGGCGCGTCAGCGTTGGTTCTCAGATATCGCCCATGAACTGCGCACTCCGGTAGCCATTCTGCAAGGCGAGCTAGAAGCACTTTGCGATGGCATACGACCATTGAATCAGGAAAGCCTGAAAGGATTAGAAAGTGAGGTCGCTCAACTTACCCACCTGATTAACGACCTACACGACCTGGCATTGGCCGACGGTGGCAATCTACGCTACCAGTTCCGTTTGGAAGACCTGAGCAGCCTAATAGAAGACGTTCTCGACAGTTATCAAAGTTCGTTCGCACAACGTGGTATCACCTGTAAAACCAACTTACCCGACCAAGCTCTGATCCAACAGGATCCTGTGCGCCTACGTCAGTTACTGGATAACCTGTTCCAGAACAGCCTCAAGTACACCGCCGACGGCGGCGAGCTATCGGTGTCCCTGAGCAAACAGGAAGACAATACCTGGCAATTGACGGTGGACGACAGCGCACCTGGCGTCTCCGACGATGCCCTACCTAAACTGTTTGATCACTTGTACCGAGTTGAGAGCTCGCGCAATCGCCGCACCGGCGGGTCGGGCCTGGGACTGGCCATTTGCCAACGCATTGTCCAAGCCCATGGCGGAGTGCTTCATGCAGAGCACAGCCCTCTGGGTGGGGTTCGTATCCATATTTCGTTACCGGGACATGCCCTATGAGCCACATCCTGATCGTAGAAGATGAGCCTCGCCTGTCACAACTTGTGGCAGATTATCTACATCACGCTCATTTTCAGACAAAACAAACAGACAGCGCCAAAGCTGCCATGGCCATGGCCCATGAGCAGTCCTTTCAAGCGATCATACTAGACTTGATGCTACCCGACGGAGATGGCATGGAGGTGTGCAAGACCATCCGCCAGCACAGCAATGTACCGATTATTATGGTCACTGCCCGGGTTGATGAAGTGGACCGGCTACTGGGGCTAGAACTGGGCGCAGATGATTACATCTGCAAACCCTTCAGTCCTCGCGAACTGGTGGCCCGGGTGAAAGCGGTGCTACGACGCGCCAACCCCGAATCCCCCGAACAAGAGCACAGCTTGCAACTGGACGAGGAACGCTACGAAGCCATTCTCAAACAGCCACAGGGCCAGCAACGCATTGGCCTTACCGCTATTGAATTTGCCTTGCTGAGCACTCTCTCTCGCCAGCCCGGCCGTATCTGGTCCCGAGACCAGCTAATGGACGAGATATACAACGATCACCGCGTGGTTTCCGACCGCACCATCGACAGCCATATTCGTAAATTGCGCCGTAAACTCAGCGACGGCGATGAGCAGTCCCATGACTGGATTGGCAGTGTATACGGGGTAGGGTATCGGCTAGAAACACCATAACGGCCCCAAGGTTCGAACCTCAAACTGCACGTTAAAACGCCCATCCTGGATTTTGTACTTTTCTACACTGAGGCCACGCCCAACTCTGGGCGAGGCCTCAGTGGTTGTGATCATGAAACTGATCATCGTATTGTAGCGTAACGTGAGGGTGTAGCTGCTTCTTCCTTTTTTCCTGCATATTCCTTGCACCTTTTTACGCAATACTCTTTCCATCACATTCAACGGCTCAATTAGAGTCACAAGGAGAAAGCCCCATGAAAAAGATCGCTATCGTTGTTCTAGCTATTTTTGCCACATCCGCTTTTGCCATGGGTCCCGGTCACCGGGGCGGTGAAAAAATGGTGGAACACATGACCAAGAAACTGGAACTGACCGAGTCACAAAGTGCCGAACTGAGCACCCTCTTTAAAGAGCAGGGCGAAAAAAGGAAGGCCCTGCATGATGAAACCCAAGAAAAGATCAACGCTCTACTCACCCCAGAGCAGCAGGAAAAACTCAAGCAGATGAAAGAAAAACGTGAAAAGCGTGGCGACGATCGCCGCGAAAAAAAGGAAAAGCGTTAACCCTTTGCTTTTAGTGCACTTTAAAAAAGGCCTTCACACGAAGGCCTTTTTTTATTCCTCTTGGCTACGTTTGCCAGCTCAATTACAACAATGCCTGGCGCATATCCGTTAATAACTGGCTCAAATAAGTCGTAAATCGTGCGGCTGCTGCACCATCAATGACTCGATGATCGTAAGACAGGCTCATTGGCAGGATTAACCGCGGCTGGAACTGACTCCCATCCCAGACCGGCTGCATATCGGAGCGGCTGACGCCGAGAATCGCCACTTCCGGCCAGTTTACAATCGGGGTGAACGCCGTACCGCCAATCCCCCCCAAAGACGAAATACTGAAAGTCCCGCCCTTCATGTCCGCAGGGGTCAGCTTCCGATTACGGGCTTTCTCTGCCAGTTCGTCCATTTCCTGAGCAATCGCCTTTAGCCCTTTTTTATCCGCATCCTTGATCACCGGCACAACCAATCCATTAGGTGTATCGACTGCGATACCAATATTGATATACCGCTTTTCAATCAATGCTTCGCCGCTATTTTCCAAAGAGCTGTTAAACCGTGGATATTCCTTTAACGCCCGTGCACAGGCCGCTACTAGGAAAGCCAACATGGTGAGCTTTACCCCTTCACGTTCAAGAAGCTTGTTCTGGCTCTTACGAAACGCCTCCAAGTCGGTGATATCCGCATTGTCATGCTGGGTTACATGGGGAATAGTCAACCATGAACGGGTCAGATTCTGCGCCGACACCTTGCGCAGCTTGTTCAACTCAACGCGTTCAATTTCACCAAACTGGCTGAAATCGATTTCTGGCAAGTCTATCGCCATTCCACCCGCTGAGCCCCCGCTCTGTGGCCCCTCCAAACGCTGCTTCACATAGGCATGCACGTCATCTTTGAGGATGCGATCTTTCGGGCCAGTGCCGCTGACCTGGGACAAATCCACCCCCGTTTCCCGGGCCAATTTGCGTACCGCCGGGCCGGCATGAACGGGGCGGGAAGGCGAGCCACCTGCATCAGAGGGTTGCGCACGGGACGGTGTAGAACCGCTAGAAGACGCCGTTTCAGGAGGGGAATCCTGCTCTGCCCCATCCTGTTCGCGCTCAGGTTCTGCACTCTCTTCTGCTGCCGGCGCACCGGTAACGGCAAGGGTGATCAACGCATCACCACTACCAACCTTATCGCCGACACTAACGTTAACGGATTCCACCTTGCCGGCTTTTGGTGAGGGAATTTCCAAAGACGCCTTGTCTGATTCCACCACTACGATGATTTGCTCTTCATCAAGCGCATCGCCCACGGCCACATTCACTTCAATGATCTCTGCGGCATCAATGTCGCCCAGATCCGGCACCTTTACGGTTTCCGATCTACTTGCAGCCGGCTCGGCAGCCTTATCCGCATTATTGTCTGAAGTGGACTTTGTCTGCTTCTCCGATGCATTTTCATTCTGCGTCTGCGAACTAGCATCGTTGGTTTTACCGCCCTTGGTGGTCTCGTTTTCTGACTCAGAGTCCGATACATCTTCGGCGCTATCGGTAGCGTCACCGTCGTCGACCTCCAGCTCCATTACTGCATCGCCCTCCTTAACCCTGTCACCCACCTTTACACTAATAGAAGCCACCTTCCCGCCCTGGGGCGCCGGCACTTCCACCGTGGCCTTATCAGATTCAAGCACGATAATCGTGTCTTCAGCGCTAATGGTATCGCCGACGTTAACGCTGATCTCGATGATATCAACAGGATCACTGCTGCCCACATCGGGAACATATATTTGCGTTTTACTCACACCTTAACTCCTTATGGTGAGATCACTGATCGGTAATCAGTGACGGGTGCGATTAATGCATCACCGGATAGGGTTTATCCGTGTCAATGCCGTATTTCTCGATGGCCTGTTTTACTAGCCCTACCTCAACTTTGCCCTCTTTGCGCAGGGCATTAAGAGCGGCCAGAACCACGAAGTAACGATCGACTTCAAAGAAGTGACGCAACTTCTGGCGCGAATCACTGCGCCCGAATCCATCCGTTCCTAGAACCGTGTAGGGCGCGTTCACCCAGGGACGAATCTGGTCGGCATAGGCCCGCATGTAATCCGTTGAAGCAATCACCGGACCACTACGGCCATCCAGGCATTTTTCTACCCAGTTTGCCGGACGCTCCTCTTCCGGGTTGAGCATCTCATCGCGGTCCATTTTCAGGCCTTCACGGCGCAGTTCGTTAAAGCTGGTCACACTCCACACATCAGCCGCAACGTCAAAATCTTCCCGTAGCAGTTCTGCCGCCGCTTCCACTTCACGTAAAATCGTACCGCTTCCTAGCAGCTGCACTTTAGGGCTTTTCTTGGTCTTCGCTTTACCTTCGCGCAACAGATACATGCCCTTGCGGATACCTTCTTCGGCCCCCTCGGGCATGGCCCCATGAATGTAGTTTTCATTCATCAACGTCAGGTAATAAAACACCCTTTCGTTATCCTCATACATGCGTCTGAGGCCATCTTGAAGAATCACCGCTAGCTCATAACTGTAGGTGGGATCGTAGCTGACACAGTTGGGTACCGTGCTGGAAAGAATATGACTGTGACCATCCTGATGCTGCAGACCTTCACCGTTAAGCGTAGTGCGCCCTGCTGTGGCCCCCAATAGAAAACCCCGTGCCTGTGAATCCCCTGCTGCCCAGGCCAGGTCGCCCACCCGCTGAAAGCCGAACATGGAGTAATAGATATAGAACGGAATCAGGGTAAAATTATGAACGCTATAACTGGTAGCTGCGGCAAGCCAGCCGGACATGGCGCCGGCCTCATTGATCCCTTCTTCAAGAATTCGGCCCTTCTTTTCTTCCCGGTAATACATAATCTGGCCGGCATCTTCGGGTTCGTATTTTTGCCCCCCAGAGGAATAAATACCTAGTTGGCGGAACAGACCCTCCATACCAAAAGTGCGTGCTTCATCAGGCACAATAGGCACCACCCGATCACCAATCTGCTTATCCTTGATCAGGGTGCTCATCATGCGCACAAAGGCCATGGTAGTGGAAATTTCCCGGTCACCACTCCCTTCCAGAAAGTTGGCAAATACATCCAGCCCAGGGATGGTTAACTGCTGACTCGCTTTGCGTCGACGCACAGGCATGTAACCACCCAATTTGTCGCGCTGCTCCTTCATGTAACGCAGCTCCGGGGAATCATCCGCTGGACGATAATAGGGAACATCTTCTAGCTGTTCATCGGTGAACGGCATATCGAAACGGTCTCGGAAATCCTTCAGGCTCTCCAAGTCCAGTTTCTTCATTTGGTGAGCCTTGTTCACCGCTTCACCGGCACCGGTGGCGTAGCCTTTAACCGTTTTGGCCAGAATCACCGTCGGCTGACCCGTATGGTTCACCGCTTCATGATAGGCCGCATACACCTTGAACGGGTCGTGGCCACCCCGGTTCAGTCGATACACATCGTCGTCACTCATGTGCTCAACCAGTTTCTTTAGCTCCGGATTCTCACCGAAAAAGTGTTCGCGGGTATAAGCCCCGCCATTTTTCTTATACGCCTGATACTCGCCGTCCACACATTCTTCCATGCGGCGGCGCAACAGGCCCTCGCTGTCTTTTTCCAACAACGGATCCCACAAACGCCCCCACACGACCTTGATAACATTCCAGCCCGCACCACGGAACACACCTTCCAGTTCCTGAATGATCTTGCCATTACCGCGCACCGGGCCATCCAGTCGCTGCAGATTACAATTCACCACAAACACTAGGTTATCCAGCTTCTCTCGGCCTGCCAGGCCAAGAGCGCCGAGGGACTCGGGCTCGTCCATTTCTCCGTCACCAAGAAATGCCCACACTTTGCGGTTATCCTGCTGGATTAATTCCCGATTCTGCAGGTACTTCATGATATGGGCCTGATAAATGGCCTGAATCGGCCCCAGCCCCATGGATACAGTGGGGAATTGCCAAAAGTCCGGCATCAGCCAAGGGTGCGGGTAAGACGAAAGCCCTTTACCATCCACTTCTCGGCGGAAATTATCCAACTGCTCTTCACTGATACGCCCTTCCAAGTAGGCCCGCGCGTACACGCCCGGTGCCGAATGTCCCTGAAAGAACACCAAATCGCCCTCGTTTTCTTCACTGGGGGCACGGAAGAAATGGTTAAACCCCACATCATAAAGCGTGGCCGAGGAGGCAAAGGAAGCAATATGCCCACCCAGCTCATCATCGTTATCGATGTTCGCTCGCATGACTGTGGCCATGGCATTCCAACGGATCAGAGAGCGAATGCGGCGCTCCATGAACATGTCACCGGGAATGGCGGCTTCGTCTTTGGGGGCAATCGTATTCAGGTATGGCGTATTGAGGTGGGTACGATAAACGCCCTGCTCTTGGGCTTCGTTGGTAATGACGTCGAGTAACCAGGCTGCTCGCTCCGGGCCCTCGCGCTCGACCACCGATTCTAGGGCTTCGAGCCACTCTCGGGTTTCTGCCGGATCAACGTCATCAAAAAAACTACGTTTTTGCATGGGCGTGCGTCCTTTTTCGCGTTGCCAAGCGCCGTCGCAGGATCACTGCAACGACGCTAAAAAGAGGCCCAAAGGGTGGCTGGGCCTGAGACTTGTGGTGTCGCTGTACCGGAGGCTAAGCAGCATGACTGCCGCGTTACCGGTGACGCTTTATACTAGCGCTGCAGACCGGTTGTCGGTCAAGCTGGCCAGTGGCGAGAACGTTTAACCAGCACAATATGCTGACCCTTTTTCCAGTTATTTCACTACCTTGAACCCGGCGCCAGCAAACGTAAATTCGACCAATGTCGGTTATTTTGGACCCTTTTTTCCTTCCCATAGGGGCTATTGAGAAACAGGGTCCTGCTTGCCATTCTCATAGCAGCATAATCCACAGAGCGGCCACAATCAGCCAGATGGCGACACAGCGCAGCAGCAAACCGTGCAGCGCTTCCAGCTGATCCAACGCGATGTTCAGCGTGGCGGGGCAGGCCTCAGAGCTTTCTTCCTGCGCCACATGAGCCACAGACAGAAGCAGCGAAGCAGACGGGGGCAACTGCCACCAACTACCACGCATGCGGTTCATCGCCGCACTGAAGTTACCCGCCAGGGCCATGCTGAGGATTAGCAACTGCCGGGGTGGAAGGCTCAACCAGTTATCCAGTGTCTGTTGCCAGACTGGAGCATCTTCTTCTCTGCCATGTCGTCTCTTATGTTGTAACCAGGCATGATTCATCACCACCAAGAACGCGGCACCAAAGCCTAACAAAACCAGCCAGAAAATCGCCACGAACAGCCGCTCCTCACGCGCCAAGATCTGCTCATTCAATTGCTGGTGGTAGGCCGGATCACCGGGCACCCCAGTCACGGAAAATTCGTCAGTAGCCAAGGCCGAAAAGCCATCAGGATCATTCATGCGACCGCGCACCAGTAGCTCATCCACATAACGAAATTCACTGTAACTGCCAAGCAACCAAAGCAACAACAGGATGCCCAGCCCCAAGACGAGCAGCTGGCCCCAAAAACCTGATAACCAGCATGCAGCCCAACCAATCAGCACAGCAGGCAACAGCACCGCAACCCACCAAACACGAGCCGGCTGGCCAATGCGGCTGCCGCATCGCTGCAACCAACGCTGATGCCGTTCATCATCTGCCAGCAATGTAGACCAACCAAGGTCCATCCGTCGCAACCCCATAACCACAATAAGAACGATAAACTTCATGCTCTTTTCTCCTTAAAATTGGCTAATTCCTGACGATAACGCAGCCAGTCGAAGGCAGGGCCCGGATCCGTTTTTCTTCCCGGCGCAATGTGCTCATGGCCAGCAATACGAGCGTCGACAATAGCAGGATAGTGATGCTGCAAAAGCCTCGTAAGCGCAACAAGGGTAACGTACTGGGCGGTTTCATAAGGCATTGTATCGGCACCTTCTAGCTCGATACCGATGGAAAAATCATTACAGTTTTCACGGCCCTGGAACGCCGAGAGCCCAGCATGCCAGGCACGCTTGTCGCACGGCACAAACTGCAACAGGCTGCCATTGCGACGAATCAAGAAGTGAGCCGACACCGTCAGCTGGTGGATGGTTTCAAAATAAGGGTGTTGCGCCGGATCAAGACAGTTCTGAAACAACGCCTGGATATGGCCACTACCAAATTGCCCCGGGGGCAAGCTGATGTTGTGAATCACCAGCAGGGAGATATCAGCAGGATCAGGACGATCGTTGAAATTAGGGGAGGGGCACCATTGCGCCTGGTCGACTCGATGTTCGGAAAGGGTAAGCACCCGCGCAAACTCCTCTTGCCTACGCCTAAGGAAGCCGGTGCTGCACTTTAGCCCTTAGTGCTGCACATTGCCTTGCATACGACGCAGGTCGCCAATAACTGCTTCCAAAGCCCGATCAAACAGGGCTCCTTCTTCGATGAGTTTAACAGCCCCATTATGCAGGGCAACGGCCAAGGTGTAAGCGGAATACTCCTGTACCTTAATGCCACGGCGGTTGGTGAACACTATTTTCACGCCAGCACGGATATTCGCCGCCAACTTCGCGCGACGGGGTTCGTCGTTGTCCTGAATTTCTATCCATTGGCCGGGTGCCAGCTGGCTGCATTTTTTCACCAAAAAATGGTTTTCTGGCAATTCAGGAGCGGTCTCTGGCTGTGCCGGTTGGGCGGGCAGCTCCGGCTCCACTGCCACCCTCTCGGTCTGCAAGCCCTTGAGTAACCGGTGGTGCACATCACGGAATTTAACCAACAACTGCTTGGTTTCCATCGCATCGTGATTAATCTTCGTCAGGCCGTCATGCAAGGTCTTCAGCAACTTGGGGCTGAGCGTCTTGAGTTTCTCTAGCGCGTCCTGATCTCGGTGCTCCAGCACACTCCAGACCACCGCATCCACTACCTTCACCTGCTGCTGCCACAGAGGACTATTCTCCCCCTCATGCAACCAAGTCAAATACAAAACCTGCTGCCACCCCTGGCGAAGCAAGCGTACGACCACATCCGGTAGTTGCCGTCCAGCCATACGGTTATCCAGTACCGTCACCACTTCACGGCGAGCCTGCTCTGCACGGGCCTTGCCCTCTTCCGCTTCACGGACCCGCTGTTCCACACGGTCGGAGCGAGTTTTCTGGCTATCGAAAAATTGCTGAAACTCCTGCAATAATGAGGAGAACAGGCTGGCATCATCTCCATAGTCATCAATGATGCGATGCACAGCATGATTAATTCGCTGATATAGGTCATCCTGAATACCCAGATGGGGATCCCACTGGCTGCCTGCTCGGGCCAGCATGTTCAGTAATAAGCGGGCCTCGTGGTTGTCGTTATTAAAGAAGGCCTTATCCATAATCGCCACTTTCAACAGCGGGATCTGCAGGCGGCCAAGCAGTGCCTTGATGTCGGAGGGCAGGCCTTCGTCATCCAGAATGAAGTCGAATAGCAAGGCCACCAGATTAATGACATCGTCATCAGCCTGATCCAGTGCGTGGATGGCTTCACCATGCTCATTGTCGAGCAACTCGGATAGGTCCGTTTTCAGGTCGGCACGCTCTTCACCTTCATCCTCCCCTAGACTACGCTCTACCCGTTGCAAGCGGTTCAGTACACTGAGTAGATCATCCGAATTAACCTGATGCACCGACGCCGCATTGGCCAACGGAGCACCGTTCATATAAGGCACCCCGTTTTGCATAACCGCCATAGGTGCCTCGCTAGCGACGTCGGACGCACCATCACCCGGTCTAGCCTGCATGCCACGCATGGTAACCAGCAGCTCCTGAAGCAGACCGAACACTTGATCGTTACTGTGCACGCCGGCATTGCCCGCTGTGGGCATGACGTTGTCATTACCTTGGCTGGCCAGCGAACGGGAACCGGGCTTGTGTGCCGGAGCGATAGGGGCGGACTTCATCTCCGGAAGCACCCCCGCATCAATCAATACCTTGTTGGCCTCACTGACCAGATAGCCGGTTTCAGCCATCACCTCCCGCTCAAACAGCTTGAGAATAATCAGACGAGCCTTGATATCTAACGACAGCTTTTCCAAGCCTTCACTAAAGCAGGCCACCAATTGACGAGGTTCAAGGGGATTGTTGTGCTCGTTCACCTCCCGCTTGCTTTCAAATAAGTACTCAATACGGTGGCAAAGCACCTTCAACTGCTCGTTACAGCCGTTACGGGCCCGGCGAGCCATATTATCCAGCGCCACGGAGGTTTCTAACTCGTCCTCGTTGACCAGCGTTAAGGAATCCAGGTCTACCGGGTTTTGCTCCAGCGTTTGCGTTTCCGGCGGCCTCGCTAGGCTTAAAAACTGATGGTTGAGCGCCTGCTTGAAGCTGGCCACCAAACCAGACCGCTGGATACGCAGCTCACGCATTGCCTCGAAATAGCGCTCACGCTCTCCGTCTGTCTCTCTCTCGGCAAGGTCGTACAACTTATCATCAGCGCCATCCAACATATCTCCCAGGTAAGCGCCACTCAGGAAAAGATAGCGAGCACACACCTTCTCAAGGGGCCGTGGCATACGGCCTGGCAAGACCTTCCCGGAAACCGGTTTCAGCTGTGTAACCTTGGACATTGCTCCCCCGGCAGGCGAACCTGCGACAGGCTGGTGAGAAACATGAAAACAAGACAAAAATGGCACTAACGTTTTAATTCTTTATTACTATAACATTAGCAACCTGTAGCAAGATTGAACTAGTTGGCACTGAGAGAGCTGCGTACGAGCAATCACAAACAGACTCGCAGCTTTCCCTGCCTCAGAAATTCCCCTAGCCTAAGACTTTTCGGGGATTGGACGATAGCCATGGAACAGACAGTCACCATACTCAAACAGATTAGCGGTCTGCTGTGGGGATGGCCGGCGCTCATTCTCATCGCGGGCACCGGCATATACTTGACGCTTGTTCTCGGCTTCCTGCCCCTACGCCAGCTGGGCTTTGGTTTTCGGCAAATGCTTGGCCCCCAGCGCGGTGTTGGCACCATTGGCGCAGGCGCCGCCCTCGCCACTTCACTGTCTGCCACCATTGGTACCGGCAATATTGTCGGCGTAGCCACTGCTATTCACTCCGGCGGCCCCGGCGCACTGGTATGGATGTGGCTGATTGCCTTGGTGGGCATGGCCACCAAATACGCCGAAGCCGTACTTGCCGTACACTTCCGGGAAAAAGATGCCGCCGGTCAATATGTGGGCGGCCCCATGTACTACATCAAGAATGGTCTGGGCAAGAACTGGCACTGGCTGGCCATCGCCTTTGCAGTATTCGGCATGATTGCCGGCTTCGGTATTGGCAACAGTGTTCAGGCCAACTCCGTGGCCCACGGCCTCAGCGACAGCTTTGGCCTGCCCCCTTGGATCACCGGCGTCACTCTAGCGGTACTGGTCGCCATGGTGGTACTGGGCGGCATGAAACGGATCGCCACCGTCGCAACGTTTATCGTGCCCTTCATGGCGCTGGCTTACCTACTGGCGGGCTTGGTGGTTCTGGCGGATCACGCCAATGCCATCCCTGGTGCATTGGCTTTGTGTTTTGAAAGCGCTTTCACCGGCACCGCCGCCGCCGGGGGATTTGCCGGGGCACTGGTAAAAGAGGCAATCCGTTTCGGTATGGCTCGGGGTATCTTCTCCAACGAAGCCGGCCTAGGCAGCGCACCCATTGCTCACGCCTCCGCCAACACCGACCACCCCGCCAGGCAAGGCTCAATCGCCATGCTCGGCACCTTTATTGACACCATTATTGTCTGTTCCGTCACCGGGCTGGCGATTGTTTCCACAGGCGTGTGGGACAGTGGCGTTAAAGGCGCTCCCCTTTCCGCCCTGGCGTTTTCGTCTACCTTCGGCAGTGCCGGCAACATCATCGTGGCCTGTAGCCTGGCCGTTTTTGCCTTTACCACCCTGCTCGGCTGGAGCTTATACAGCGAACGCTGCACACAGTTCCTGTTCGGCAACAAAGCGATCATGCCGTTTCGTATCGTCTGGGTACTAGCTATACCCTTGGGTGCGCTTGTCAGCCTGAACTTTGTTTGGGCATTGGCCGATATCATGAATATCCTCATGGCCGTGCCAAACTTGATCGCTCTGTTATTATTGTCGCCCATTGTGGTTCGGCTGAGTCGTGAGTTCTTCGCCAACCGCCCAGATTAGCCACTGACGGTTGACGGCCCCGCCATCAACCGCCATTGTCATGGTCCCTTGCCCTCACCCTCAACCCTAGAGAGTGAGGGCAAGGCCGTGATCAGTAACCGTATTAAGAGATCCCATGACCATCGCCAACCTCCCCGACTACGTGCGTGACGATATCACCCGCAATGTGACCTTTGCTCTGGAAGAAGATATCCGCGATGGCGATATCACCGCCCAGCTGATCGACGCAGACAGCACCAGCAGCGCCACCATCATCACCCGTGAAGATACCACCATGTGCGGTATTCCCTGGGCCGACGAAGTGTTCAAACAGCTGGGAGAGGTGGACGTTGAATGGCATGTCCGTGATGGCGACCGCCTCTCGGCAGACTCCACCCTGTGCACCCTGCGCGGTAACACTCGCAAGATACTCACCGGCGAACGCACCGCCCTCAATTTCCTGCAAACCCTGATGGGCACCGCCACCACCTCCCGCCGCTACGCGGATGCCGTAGCCGGCAGCCAGGTCACCATCCTCGACACCCGTAAAACCCTACCCGGCTTACGCGCCGGCCAGAAATACGCGGTACTCTGCGGCGGCTGCCAAAACCACCGCATCGGCCTCTACGACGCCTTCCTCATCAAGGAAAACCATGTGGCCGCTTGCGGCGGCATCACCCCCGCCATCGAGCGCGCACGGGCGTTGGCGCCGGAAAAGAAAATCATAGTGGAAGTGGAAACACTGGCGGAGCTTGAAGAAGCGGCTGAGCTAACGCCGGATCAGATCATGCTGGATAATTTTAGTGTGGAGATGCTGAAAGAAGCTACCGGAATGGCGATTGAATCGGCGCTGGAAGTGTCCGGTAATTTGACTGTGGAAAATGCAAGTAAGCTACCTAAGCATAGGCATTGGTTTTTGTCTTCTGGGGCGCTGACCAAGCATGTTCGAGCTATTGATCTCTCTCTTCGCATAAGGTAAGGAAGCCCTCAAAATAATCACGGAGCATGGGCACACCAAGGCCCTTTTCAGACTCCTACAATTTACCCTGCAACCAAAACCTTGGCGCACCTGATATATTTTCAGTCGAAACTTGATAATAAAAAATTGACGAGCTAAAGAAGGCCAGCACAATCATAAAAGCTCCAACGGCTCGCTTTCCGCTAAAATTCGCTAGGAAATCAGGCCTAGGCCTCTCTGAAACGACATTTTCAAAAGCAAACCCCACCGCTAGCGCCAGCAATAACATTGAGGGGGCGATCATGGTTAGGCCACTTACTTGCGCATAAGAAAGAAAACAGACAATCGTTGACCCGCCGACTATATGTAGCATGGACTGATCGGCCACATATCCTGCTCTGAGGTAAACTGTAGCCGCCTTTATTAGCAAATAAACAGCAATAATTGTTACCAAAGCACCATATTCATACAACGAGGCAATCAAAATATTGTGGGGATGTGCTTCAGGAACACTACTGAGCTGAGAGAACGAAAGCGGCCCGTTCCCAAGCAAAGGGGATTCAAACCAGCCTTGAATCCCCTCTCTAAACAAAGCAATTCTTCCGGTATCTCGATAAAGACTGCCAATATAATTTTCTTCTACCCTCAAAAAACTGCTATCAAAATAAAATATAAAATACAATGCAGCCCCAATCGCCGCATACATCAGCAAACGCATAGAGTATTTTTTTCGCGCCCTACCTTTGCAAAAAAAAACTAAAAACATCGCCACAGCCAACCCTGAAAGAAAGCTTCCTCTAGCCATAATTATTAGGACAAATAAAAATAAACCGCCTCCAACAAGTGTGGAAAAAGGAAGAACAACCCTTCTGTAATCAGACAAACAGCTTTCTATTCCTGGCAGCATAAAAAAACCAAGAACCAAAAAACCTGCAGCATGATTAATATTAGCAAAACCAGAAATCACAAAAGCGGGATCAACTACGCCCTGGCCCAGCAATAAATACGTGCCAAAAATCACATAAATAAAATACAAAGAAAGCCCCACAAAAAAAATCACAGAAATGATTTTTTTATTTTGTGGCGCCACGAAAGCCCAAGAAAATGGAAAAATTAATAGCAAGACGACCCATAGTAAAAACCTTGTCTCTTGCGCCCAACCAGCCACACCAGCACTTCCCAAAAAAGCACTTAACATCGACAGCGCACCCATCACCCAGAACAGAAAAGGGACTTTTCTCAAAGAAATGAAGGGAACCAAAAAAAGAAAAGAAATGGAAAGGAAAACGATCTCAATAGAACGCTGATGATCAAAGGGGTGCAGCCCTCCAAGAAGAAAGAATGGCTGAACCATCAACAAGAAGGAAAGTGACAAACCTAACAGGACAAGCCATTCAAACCTGATAAATAATAAAGAGGAGGCTAACGCCCCCTCTTTATTCAAACGAGCCATCCGAAATTAAGAGCGGCAGCTAGCTGGCAAGAACTTGTTAATACTTGTAGCAGAAGGTGCGCAGCTCCAGCTAACACCACCACCAGAACTCAGGCTTGGAGTCAAGCTAATAGATGCCGCATCAAGAGTGGCATCATTGGTTCCCTGGATTGCAACCACCACCTGCCCATTAGCACCAACAGTGACAGACTCTACATACGTACTGGTAATGTTTGCGGCAGCATCCATTCCAACTGCACTATTAGAGTTGCAACCTGCCGTCGAATTATCATTCTGGATACATTCAGTCACCGCAGTTTTAGCGGATGCAGCAAAACCAATAACTTCTGACATTTTTGCACGAGTTGTATAATCCTGGTAAGCAGGCAAAGCCACGGCAGCCAAGATACCGATGATAGCAACTACAATCATCAGCTCAATAAGGGTAAAACCCTGTTGCATTTGCTTCTTCATTTTGTTTTCTCCAATCATTGGCAAATTTTTTCGAGCTCCCCCTTGGCGAGCATCTACATGAAGTCAAAGCATGGAGCGTGCCAACTTAAACTTATTCTCGCGAAATCATGTAAGAGCGGGAGTTTCCGTGTTCAGCATGCCTCCCCACCTAGAAATTCACAGCAACAACATCCCTCCCTCACACCAATTAACGTCATCTAATGACGCTCAGCGTCACAACCCAAGAGGTATGCGTCATTTATCAACATCCACTCGGTCGATTTGCCGCACCATACCTAGCGAGCAACACTGCTCACAACTTTACCTCCACTCTATCTTCCATGCGTTGCAAGCAACTGATATGGCTATCTTCCATTTTCCGCCTCACCGGGAGCACTTTTTGCAAGGTATAGGAAAATACAAAAATAATTGAGAACCCGATGGCAAGATACCGATTTTGCGATATCCGGACTTCCCAGCAATGGGCACACCCGGTATGTTAGGAAAAAAGTGTTGGCCGTACCGACCATACTAAGCATAAACAAGCAGGTTTCCATGACTAGCCAAACCACCTCATTTAGCGGCTTACCGCATCGATTAATACAGCAGGGCCTGCTAGACGCAGAGAGCATACAGCTAGCCCTGCAACAGGCTCGCCAAGAAAAAACCAGCCTTATTAAACAGATCGTTGCTAGTGGGAAACTTACGGCTAGGCAGGTAGCAAGCGCCGTTGCGGAAGAATTTGGCGACCCTATTTTTGACCTTAACAGCTTCCAGCGCGATAGCTTAGTAAAGGACCTTGTCGACCCTAAGCTGATCAATAAGCACAACGTACTCCCCCTTTACCGGCGCGGAAGCCGCCTCTTTGTTGCGGTATCCGATCCGACTAATTTACCTGCGCTAGAAGAAATCCGTTTTAATACTGGCCTTAATGTAGAAACGGTGATTGTTGAAGAAGACAAGCTAAGCCAATGGATCGAAGCGTTGGAGTCCGAAACCGAAGAGGATGCCTTTAGCGACCTGGATGCCGGACTAGAAAACCTGGACATTAGTTCGAATGAAGAAACAGAAGATGAAACTCAATCTGGTGCCGATGATGCACCAATTGTCCGCTTCGTGAATAAACTTCTTCTTGATGCCATTAAGGGCGGAGCATCAGATTTGCATTTCGAGCCCTACGAGAAAACCTATCGGGTGCGCTTCCGTCAAGATGGCATCCTGCAAACCGTATCGAAACCACCTATCAATATCGCCAGCAAACTTGCTGCGCGCCTAAAGGTCATGTCTCGGCTGGATATTTCAGAACGTCGAGTCCCTCAGGATGGCCGGATAAAGTTGAAAATTTCCAAGACCCGGGCCATCGATTTCCGGGTGAACACCTGCCCCACCTTATTTGGTGAAAAAATTGTATTGCGTATTCTGGACCCGGAATCCGCAAAGATGGGCATCGAGGCTTTGGGTTATGAAAATGATCAGAAACAGATGTACCTGGATGCCCTGCATAAACCACAAGGCATGATACTAGTCACTGGCCCCACCGGCTCAGGCAAGACCGTTTCACTATACACCGGAGTAAACATTCTCAATACGCCAGAACTCAATATTTCCACCGCCGAAGACCCGGTTGAAATCAACTTGGAGGGGGTTAACCAGGTTAATGTGAACCCGAAACAAGGGATGAATTTCTCATCAGCACTACGTGCCTTCCTACGCCAGGATCCCGACGTCATTCTGGTGGGAGAAATTCGTGACTTAGAAACAGCAGAAATAGCTGTGAAAGCGGCCCAGACAGGTCACCTGGTACTTTCCACCCTCCACACTAACAGCGCACCGGAAACTCTAACTCGTCTTCGCAACATGGGCGTTCCCTCCTTCAACATTGCCACCTCGGTATTATTAATTATTGCCCAACGTTTAGCCCGGCGCCTGTGTGAAAACTGCAAAACTCCAGTGGATATTCCTAAACAATCCTTGCTTGAGATGGGTT
Organism: Alcanivorax sp. 97CO-5; assembly: GCF_000524665.1. Classification (NCBI taxonomy): domain Bacteria; kingdom Pseudomonadati; phylum Pseudomonadota; class Gammaproteobacteria; order Oceanospirillales; family Alcanivoracaceae; genus Alcanivorax; species Alcanivorax sp. 97CO-5. The sequence continues at coordinate 209,831 of NZ_KI965903.1, read as the reverse complement.
TCACGGAAGACGATATCGCCAACGAGTTTACTGTGTACGGACCGGTAGGGTGCGACAAATGCAAGAACGGCTACAAAGGGCGCGTGGGGGTTTATGAAGTCGTTAAAATCACAGACGGCATCGCGCGCATTATTATGGAAGAGGGTAACTCTATCGAAATTGCCGACCAGTGCCGCAAGGAGGGCTTTAATAACCTTCACCGCTCCGGCTTGGTAAAAGCAATGCAAGGGGTTACCAGCCTAGAAGAAATTAACCGTGTCACAAGCGGACATTGATTATGGCGACTAAATCAACACAAAAAAAATTAGCCACTTTTACCTATGAAGGCGTGGACCGTCAGGGAAAAAAAGTTAAAGGGGAAACCTCAGGTAAAGGTGCCGCACTGGTTCGTGCGGAACTACGCAAGCAAGGCATCAATGCAAAAAAAGTAGCAAAAAAGCGTGAGATAAATTTGGGGGGTAAAAAAAAGGTCACCCCCATGGATATTGCTATTTTTACCCGCCAAATGGCCACAATGATGAAAGCCGGTGTACCTTTGGTGCAAGCTTTTGAGATTGTTGCTGATGGGCTAGACAACCCAGCAATGAAGGTTGTCGTAATGAAGCTAAAGACAGAAGTAGAGGGGGGGAATAATTTTGCTGGCGCACTACGAATGCACCCACTTCTTTTCGATGATTTATATTGCAGCCTTGTCGACGCAGGAGAACAATCGGGCGCCCTCGAAACAATGCTGGACCGGGTAGCTCTTTACAAAGAAAAGAGTGAAGCCTTAAAGCAAAAAATCAAGAAAGCCTTAAAGTACCCAATTGCCGTTATTTGTGTTGCAGTTATCGTTACAGCAATCCTCCTAATAAAGGTAGTGCCAACTTTTAAAGAACTGTTTGAAGGATTTGGCGCTGAGCTACCCGCTTTTACTCAATTCGTAATTAACCTATCCGAAGGGCTTCAATCTAACTTTCTTATAATCATTCTATCCCTAATCGGTTTTTCCATCGCATTTAACGAGGCACGAAAGCGTTCGGAAGGGTGTCGAAACTGGATAGATCGTACACTACTGAAGCTTCCTATCATCGGCGACATTACCTTTAAAGCGACTATTGCTCGTTACGCCCGCACGCTCTCCACTACTTTTGCCGCAGGCGTTCCGCTGATTGATGCTCTAGATGCCTGTGCAGGAGCCACAGGCAACGTAATTTATCGAAAAGCTGTATTACAAATAAAAGAAGACGTTTCCACCGGACAGCAACTACAGTTCGCTATGCGCAGCACAGGTGTTTTCCCCTCCATGGCACTACAAATGACCGCCATTGGTGAGGAATCAGGGGCACTTGATGCCATGCTAGAGAAAGTGGCGATCTACTATGAAGACGAAGTTGATAATGCTGTTGATGGATTAACTAGCATGATGGAACCCTTGATTATGTCTGTGCTAGGCGTACTTATAGGTGGCCTAATTATTGCCATGTATCTGCCAATTTTCCAGATGGGCCAAGTTGTAGGTTAATCATGATTTCAGATTCCCTGATGCTTCTCTCTTCCAGTCCGACCCTTCTGATCGGGCTTTGTGTTGTTATGGGGCTGCTGGTAGGCAGTTTTTTAAATGTAGTCATCCACCGTTTACCGTTAATGATGGAACGAAGCTGGAAGCAAGAAGCCCGTGAAGTGCTTGAGCTACCAGCGGAAGAAACCGATGGTATTTTCAACCTAGCAACGCCGCGCTCGCGCTGCCCGAAATGCGGCCATGCGATCCGCTGGTATGAGAATATCCCAGTGCTTAGCTGGCTTGCCCTGCGCGGTAAGTGTAGGGGCTGCAAAACACCGATCAGTAAGCGCTACCCCATTATCGAAATTGTCAGCGGGATCCTGGCGGGACTTTGCGCCTGGCACTTTGGTTATGGCCCCTGGTTGGCATTCACGCTTTTTGCTACCTGGGTGTTGTTAGCTGCTGCCATGATTGATGCGGATACTACATTACTGCCAGACACCCTAAATTACTGGCTATTGTGGGCAGGCTTGCTGGCTGCAGTGACGGGGGTGTCTCCGGTTTCACTAAATGATGCTGTCATTGGCGCGATGATGGGCTATTTATCCTTGTGGAGCATCTATTGGCTATTCAAGCTAATCACCGGCAAAGAAGGTATGGGCTACGGCGATTTCAAGCTGTTGGCTGCACTGGGTGCTTGGGTTGGCTGGCAATACCTACCCGTGATCATTCTATTATCGTCTATCGTGGGGCTAGTCTTTGCTATCGCCATGATGATATTTAGCGGTGAAAGGCGCACGCAAATCCCCTTTGGCCCCTATCTCGCCACAGCCGGGTGGATTGCCTTGCTCTGGGGCGATAGTATCGTCAGCTCGTATCTGGGTATGTTTAAACTCTAACGCAGGCACGCCCCACATATCACGCTTGCTTTCGCACCGTGTGTGAGTAGGTGGCGTGATGCATGCAAGCGGAAGTGATTATGTTTGTTGTTGGCATCACTGGTGGAATAGGTAGTGGTAAAAGCGCGGCCACGGATTATCTGGCCCACCAAGGCATAACCATTGTGGATGCAGATCTGGCGTCACGAGTGGTCGTGGAGCCAGGTCAACCCGCCCTGCTGGCGATTGCCGAACATTTTGGTAAGCATGTCATCACCGACGATGGTGCTCTGGATCGGCGGGCTCTACGCGAGATTGTCTTTGCTGACCCAGACGCGCTAAAAGCTCTGGAAGGTATTACCCACCCAGCCATCGGTGATGAGCTACGACGCCAGATCGCCGCCAGCCAATCAGCCTACACAGTACTGGTTTCTCCCCTGTTGCTGGAAACGTCACAAAAAGAACTGGTGGACAGAGTCCTGGTCATTGATGCTCCCGCAGAGTTACAGGTGGAGCGCACGATGACACGAGATCAAGTTCCTGAAGCACAGGTCGCGGCCATCATGAAAGCACAGCTGGAGCGGACCAAGCGACTAGATCAAGCAGATGATGTAGCGGAAAATCACGGCTCGCTAGAGGCCCTCCACGAACAACTTCAAGTGCTACACCAGCGTTATCTGGAACTCGCGCAAGCAACGTCATAAAGATGGACACGTGTAAAAAAAATGACTGACAACACCCCGGCCAAGAAACCCACACAGACTTATCCCTGCCCCCAGTGTAAAAGCCTAACCCGCTGGGACAACAACGCCTGGCGTCCGTTTTGTAGCGAACGCTGCAAGCTTATTGATTTAGGGGATTGGGCGACCGAGCGCCATGCCATTCCCGGCGGCGATGATGCGCCAGGAGATTTTGAGGAATTTTAAGAATTTTTTGCCGCAACAGGCTATGAGTTACCATAAGACATTGAAGATACTAGGTTGCGCCGCTATCACGCTCAGTCGACTAGACGGGGGCCTGTAGAGTATGTGGAAGCCCATCACCGCCAAAAAGCTCGGATCCCCGCAACACCAACAGCACCGTAGTCACGAGCGCTGACCAGGTCCCCCGGCATAACTCCGCCCAACGCATAACAAGCAAGCGGTGTCCCTTTCATTAGCACCTCAGCCTGCGGCCAGCCTAATGCAGGTTTACCCGGGTGTGTTGGCGTGGGCAAGACCGGCGAAACCAGCGCCATATCCAGGCCAAGAGACACCGCTTTGTCCCGTGAGGCCAGATCATGAACCGCTGCACTAGTGATCCCATCAAACGCGGGGCGTTCATCCAATTGCGCCAGAACTCGCCCTGGAAAATGCAAGGCAAATACACCCAGCGCCTTCGCTATCACCTCGCTCTGTGGACCTGAAGCTCGCAGCCAGACCTTTAGGCCTTTTTTATTACAGAGCCCCACGATGGTCGACACTTCAGCATGATCGCTCCACTGCCGCAAATAAAGCCCCTGTCGCCCTGCATCCAATCGATCAATACCCGCCAATAACTCATGAAGTGAGATATCCTCCGGGGCAATCACCAATTGTTCGGGCAAGCGTATTGCATTCACCACCGGTTGATTCGCCGCCGGAAAGCGCAAACCCGCCAATGCCTGCGGAACAAACCACTGCACCGATTGCCCTTCCTTCCCTTCAGGTTCGCCTTGCCAGGCATGCACATCTCGAAAGTGCAAGGTCACATGTAAATCATCGTACTGATGGGCAATCGTCATAAAGGGGGTAGAGATTGCGTCCACCATGCCGAGCTCTTCCTCTAGCTCCCGAGCCAAGGCTGCGCCCAGCGTTTCACCTGGCTCCACCTTGCCACCGGGGAATTCCCAGCAGCCACCCTGATGCTGGTGGTCAGCACGCTTGCTCAGGCAAATATGGCCACTACCACGAATAATACCGGCAACGACAATGATTGAAGGGGTTGGGCTTGTTGGCATGGGGGTTTTCCAAATCTCTGCGAGAAGCTGCGTGCAAGCAAGCTCTTTACGCGCTCAGCGGTTTGTCATTATGCGATTACGCCTTTGAGGCTAATTCGACCTACCGCTGGGTTCTTACAACAAGCATATAGCGTTTTTCCTGTTGTAACATATGCTTCTTATGAGTCTCATAATGCGTCTTTAAGTTCGATACTCCGCATTAATCTTCACGTAGTCATAGCTGAAATCACAGGTCCAGACCGTGCACTGTGCATTCCCTGATGCTAAATCGACACGTATGGTGATTTCCGGTTTCGCCATCACCGCAGCACCCTGAGCTTCCTGATAACTATCCGCCACGCCCCCCTTCTCCACCAGCGGCAAGTCACCCAGCCAGACGTTAACCTTGTCCACATCAAGCGTCGCAATTGGTGCCCGGCCAATGGCGGCCAGAATACGGCCCCAATTCGGGTCAGAAGCAAATAGGGCGGTTTTCACTAGAGGTGAATGGGCAATGGTTTCTGCCACTACGCGTGCGTCGCTCTCGCTGGCAGCACCAGCCACGGTAATCTCCACAAACTTGGTCGCCCCTTCACCATCACGCACCAGGGCCTGGGCCAGTTCAGTGAAGACTTCTTCAAGCGTCTGGTACAACAACTGGCTATGGTCATCCAATGCCGTAATCTGATCCATTTCCGCCTGGGCCGTGCTAATTAACATGCAGGCGTCATTCGTGGAGGTATCACCATCGACCGTCACCCGGTTGAAAGATTTATCTGCCAACGCTTTCACCCACTGGTCCAGCAACGGCTTGGCAATTGGTGCATCGGTGGCGATAAACCCAAGCATGGTGGCCATGTTCGGCTTGATCATGCCTGAGCCCTTGGACATCCCCGTCACCGTCACCGGCACACCATTCATTTCCACCCGCCGGCTGGTGAGCTTCGGGTAAGTATCCGTAGTCATGATACCTTCTGACGCTCGTCCCCAATGGTGAGGGTCGAGCGCAGCCAGAGCCTTTGGCAAACCGGAAGCAAACGCCGTCAAAGGAAACTGCTCACCAATCACTCCGGTGGAGTAGGGCAAAATTTCATCCGCCTGACAGCCCGCCGCTTTGGCTAGCAGCTCACAACTCGCCAAACAGTTTTCCAGACCTTTCTTACCCGTGCCGGCATTCGCGTAACCGGTATTGATCATCAGATAGCGAGGCGTGGTCGTGGCCAAGCGGGCTTTCGCCACCTGAACTGGCGCCGCACAGAAACGATTAAGCGTGAAGACCCCACTGACACGGCTACCCTCTGCCAACTCCAGCAGCACCAAATCCTTACGATTCGCTTTCTTGATACCCGCTTCAACCGCGGCAAGCCGCACGCCGGGGACCGGCAACCACTCAGACTGTGTCATAACGCGTTTCCTGCTATCCATGTGTTAAAGCTTGCTATGAAAAAAGCGCTCTGCCAAACATTGAGCGTCGCGGCATACTCTTAGTATTTTGTCAGATGACGGCGCCACCAAGTCGACATACCAATTAAAACGTCAACGCTAGGCCAAAACCACAAACCCAAACAAACAAAGCACCGGCATTACCGGTGCTTTGTTTGTTCTTGCAGTTTGAAACGTATAGCTTGAAGCTGCCTCTATTCGATTTTCCCGTGGCACTGCTTATACTTCTTACCAGAGCCACAAGGGCAAGGCTCGTTACGCCCTACTTTGCGGCCATTGCGGACCATGGTCTTAGGTTGCTCACCCTGCTGCTGGCTTGGTTGTGGTTGAGCACTACCATCCGTACCTGGCTCAGCCACCGTCTGCATCTTCATTTTTTCAGCTTGCTCGCGCGCTTCCTCTTCGCGCTGCTGCTCAAGGCGCTCCACTTCGTCATCGCGACGCACCTGGAGGCTGTGCAGCACGCGAATCAACTCGTGCTGAATTTGATTAAGCAGGCCCTGGAATAATTCGAACGCTTCTTTCTTGTATTCCTGCTTGGGATTTTTCTGGGCATAACCTCGCAGATGAATACCCTGACGCAAGTGATCCATGTTCGCCAGATGCTCTTTCCAGTGACGATCGAGAATTTGCAGCATGAGATGCTTTTCGATTTTGCGCAGGTCCTCGGTACCGATTTCCGCCTCTTTACGCTGATAATCCTCGTCCATGCTCTCAACCAGCTTATCAATCAAGCCTTCGATGTGGAGCTGATTATCCTCGTTGAGCCATTGCCCCACAGGAGCGTGGCACTGGAATTCCGCTTCGAGGGTCTTTTCAAGACCAGGAATGTCCCATTGGTCTTCAACGGAACCAGGCGCCATATAGTCGTGAACCAGCTCAGTGATGACATCACGGCGGATCCCTTTCACCGAGTTAACCAGATCTGCGGCTTCCAGAATCTGATCACGCTGACCGTATATAACCTGACGCTGGTCGTTAGCCACATTATCATATTCAAGTAAATTTTTACGAATATCGAAGTTGCGTCCTTCGACCTTGCGCTGAGCGTTTTCAATCGCGCGGGTCACCCAACGATGCTCAATCGCCTCACCATTTTCAAGGCCCAAAGAGCGCATCAGATTACGAATTTTATCTGACGCAAAAATTCGCATCAGATCATCTTCCATGGACAGGAAGAAGCGAGTGTAGCCCGGATCACCCTGACGACCGGCACGGCCACGCAACTGGTTATCGATACGGCGAGACTCATGGCGCTCAGTGCCGATAATATGCAAGCCACCCGCTTTCATAACCGTATCGTGGTTTGCCTGCCACTCGGCCCGAATTTTCTCCGCTTCCGACTCGGACGGAGTCTCCATATGTTTAATCTGCTCTTCTGGGTTACCGCCAAGCATAATATCCGTACCGCGACCCGCCATGTTAGTAGCAATGGTCACCGCTCCCGGACGGCCTGCTTGGGCAATAATCTGAGCTTCGCGCTGGTGAAACTTGGCATTCAATACTTCGTGATGAACCTTGTCCTGCTTCAAACGTTTGGAAAGGTATTCCGACGCTTCAATGGTCGCCGTTCCTACCAACACAGGTGCACCCTTAGCCACCGCTTCGGTGACCTCTTTAACGATGGCATCGAATTTTTCTTGTAGGCTTAGATAAACTAGGTCATTGGCATCAACCCGCACCATGGGCTTATTCGTCGGCACCACGACGACATCCATGCCGTAGATTTGACGGAATTCCAGTGCTTCGGTATCAGCCGTACCGGTCATTCCTGACAGCTTGTTATACAGGCGGAAATAATTCTGGAAGGTGGTCGAGGCCAGCGTCTGGTTTTCCTGCTGAATATTGAGGCCTTCTTTCGCTTCGATGGCCTGATGAATGCCTTCCGACCAGCGTCGCCCGGGCATAGTACGACCAGTATGCTCGTCAACAATCACAATTTGGCCATCTTGTACTATGTAATCCCGGTCAATATGGAACAAGGCATGGGCCTTAAGCGCCGCATGCACATGGTGCAGCAACGCCAGGTTATGGGCCGCATACAAGCTTTCGCCCTGTTCCAACAACTGGTTATTGACCAACAGCGCTTCAATTTTCTGATGACCAGCTTCCGTCAGCTCCACCTGACGCTGCTTTTCATCAATGAAGTAATCACCCTCGCCTTCTTCTTCCTGCTTCTGCAACTGCGGCATCAGCAGGTTGACGGCCTGATATAACTCAGATGAGTCCGCCGCCGGGCCAGAAATAATCAGCGGGGTACGTGCTTCATCGATAAGGATGGAGTCCACCTCATCGACGATGGCATAGTTCAACCCACGTTGAACTCGGTCTTCCAAGCGGAAAGCCATATTGTCACGCAGGTAATCAAAACCGTATTCGTTGTTAGTACCGTAGGTAATATCCGCAGCATACGCCGCACGCTTGTGCTCGGTGGGCTGTTGAGAAAGAATAATGCCGACAGACAGGCCCAGAAATTCGTACAACGGGCGCATCCAGTTAGCATCACGCTCGGCTAGGTAATCATTCACCGTAACCACATGTACGCCTTCACCGGAAAGTGCGTTCAGGTAGGCGGGGAGCGTCGCCGTCAGCGTTTTACCTTCACCGGTACGCATTTCAGAAATGCGCCCTTCATGCAGGGAAATCCCGCCCATCATTTGCACGTCAAAGTGGCGCATGCCCATCACCCGAGTCGAGGCTTCACGGACAACCGCAAACGCTTCGGGCAACAATTCATCTAAGGTCTTGCCGTCTTTAAAGGCCTGCCGGAATGCTTCAGTCTTGTGTTGCAAGTCGCCATCGGTAAGCTGAGCCATCGCTTCTGCATGGCTATTAATGGCATCGACCAACTTTGCCATTCGCTTGAGTTCACGATCATTTTTGGTGCCGATGATTTTTTTTACGATGGTACCCAGCATAAAACTTCCGGTTCAGTAAAAGTCAGGACAAACAGCCCGGTGGCGGCAAAGTGATTCACCGCACACATAGTTTGTTGCGCGAAACTGGTGAGCTTCACGAAAGACGTCAGATCTGGCACAGAATCCAAATGAGCAGCCTTCTTCCACAAGCCCAGCCATTCTAAACACAATAGGATGAAGAGATAAGGTGGTAATCTAGGTTATCAAGGGCGCTTAACGAAAACGGCCCCTTACGGGGCCATTTTTCACAATTTTGCTACCGCCGTGCGCGATAAATATAAGGTTGAGGGTTCACCTGAGCACCGTTCTTGAGCACTTCATAATGCACGTGCGGACCTGTCGAACGACCAGAACTGCCCACTTTGCCCACCACATCACCGGTTCGAACAATTTCTCCTGGTTCAACCAGCAGCTCCATAGCGTGCCCGTAGCGAGTGGACAAACCATTACCGTGATTAATCTCAACCATTTTTCCATAACCAGAGCGCTCACCGGAATAAGTCACAACGCCAGCACCGGTGGCCACAATCGGCGTTCCTTCCTTGCCTGCGAAATCGACCCCTTTATGCCAAGCTACGCGGCCGGAGAATGGATCGGAACGTCGCCCAAAACGGCTGGACATCCAGCCCTTGGTCAGCGGACGGCCAGACAGGTAGGTCTGATCTTCCAGTTGCTTATCCGCCAACAGATCCTCCAGAATATCCAACTGACGTTCGCGACGCTCCAGCGTAGTAGTCATCTGATCTAGCGCTACCATAAACGATGGCAACTCGTAGCTGGCCTCCTCTTCTGAAGCTTCTGGGCCGCCTACACCGGGGACACTGCTAAAATCGAATTCGTCACCACCAATGTCGGCCACTTCAACCAAGCGTTCGCCCAATGCATCCAGGCGAACCAGACGCGCTTGAGCCTGAGCCAACTTAAGGGTCAACGCTCGGAATTGTTCCTGGCTTTGTTGATCCAGTTCAGAGAGCGCCAGCTGTTGCTGCTCCAGCTGGCTGGCAAAGCGCTTCGTCATCATTGAGGCGAATTCAGGCTGACCACCGACCCTATAAGCCAATAGGTAAGCACTAACACCAATAAGGACAGGAAACGCCACCAGCACCACAGCCAATAGCCAAGGCCAATGACGGGGAACGGGCAGTGTGCGCGAATGGCCGCGCTTGCTATTAAGGACTATGATGTTCATAACGTTTCGTAACGCACCATCTAAAAGTCATTCAATTCAACAAGTTATACTACGCTTATAATTTTTTTTACAATCTGCAGGCTAGTCTAAGTAAAAACCATGAGCAAGACAACGTCGCCCAAAGCCCTTCTCTCTCTGCTAAGCGGTCACCCCGCTCTGTCAGCCTTGGTAAAAGAAGCCCGCAAGGTTCCTGCACAAGAGAAAGATGATCCGTTGGACTGCCTGCCCCCCGCCCTTCGTGAGCGAGTGACGCTTGTGGAAGATCAACACCGCTGGCTGGCCATTACAGAAACTAGCGCCACCGCTCAACTCTTACGCTTCCATCTCCCGAAGCTTCAGCAAGCCATGCCCGGGGAGCAGATCAAAATCGTGGTCGGAGGCAAACGCCAACCCATGCAAAGCAATAGGCATGCCAAAGAAACAGTAAGGCCACATTTAGCCCAAGAAAGTGCCCAGCATATAGAAGCAGTGGCCGAAGCCATCGAGGATGATGCGTTAAAAGCATCATTACTGCGGCTAGCCAGCCGCGGGGAGCCCGATAAATAACCACCTGGCCGCGGGAGACGGCCAGGTGGTCCACAGGACTTCGACGTACAACCGAATTGCTTCGGTCGGAGCCAGCATCACTTCCGGGTCATCCTGATCCGAAGCGGCCAACTCGCTTTCCAACTTACTTTTTACTTTACCGCTACTTATTCTGCAGCCAAAACAGGGCGCATATAAGACACAGGTGCATCGGTGGCATCTTCGAACGTCACCACCTCGTAGGAGTCTTCCTGACGGAGGATCTCCCGCAACAGCGCATTGTTAAGTGCATGGCCAGACTTATGGCCAATGAACTCACCAATCAGGCTGTGGCCCAGCAGATACAAGTCGCCAATGGCATCTAGCATCTTGTGTTTGACGAACTCGTCGTCATAACGCAGACCGTCTTCGTTGAGGATACGGTATTCGTCCACCACAATGGCATTATCGACACTGCCACCCAACGCCAAGTTCTGACTGCGCAGAAACTCGATATCGCGCATAAAACCAAAGGTCCGGGCACGGGCCACTTCTTTCACGAACGAGGTCGTGGAGAAGTCGATACTGGCCAGCTGGTTGCGCTCTTCAAACACCGGGTGATCGAACTCGATAGAAAAAGTCACCTTGAAGCCGTCAAAAGGCACGAATGTTGCCGTTTTGTCGTCTTCACGCACCGTCACTTCTTTTTTGATGCGGATAAACTTCTTGGCGGCTTCCTGTTCCTTGATACCAGCAGATTGCAGGAGGAAGACGAACGGACCAGCACTACCATCCATGATCGGCATCTCCGGGGCAGACAACTCCACAAAGGCGTTATCAATCCCGAGGCCCGCCATGGCGGACAAGAAGTGCTCTACCGTACCCACTTTCACGCCATCCTGAACCAGCGTGGAAGAGAGCGTGGTTTCGCCCACCGCGTCCGCAGCAGCCTTGATCTCCACAACAGGGTCCAGGTCCACTCGCCGGAACACGATACCGGTATCCACCGGTGCCGGGCGCACGGTCATGTAGACCTTTTCGCCGGTGTGAAGCCCTACGCCAGTGGCGCGGATCACGTTTTTTAGCGTTCGTTGTCTGATCATCAGTCTGTCACACAGCTGCGGGTATCCTAAGGATACCGCTTTCCTCAACACAAAATTAGGGCGCGATTATACTGGAACACCCTTATTTTGCACCCATCTCGCCAGGCCGTTAGTCGGCCTGGCGGCGCAGAAAGGTCGGGATATCGATGAAATCCAGATCTTCGGCGGTGCTCACCGCTTGCTGGCCTCGGCCGCTTGCAGCCTGCTGAGCGGCGCGTTTACGCTCTACAGCCGGGCGATCCAAATCGCTGTAGTCCACCCGTCCGTCCGCCGCGACAGGAGTCTGACGGCCCCGCACGACTTTTAGTTCCTGAGCCGCTGCGCCCAGACCAGTGGCGACCACTGTAACGCTGATGCTATCGCCCATATCCGGGTCAATGGCAGTACCGATAATCACATTGGCGTCATCCCCAGCCAGTTCACTGACGATGTCACCCACTTCCGAGAACTCATCCAGAGCGATGGACTCATTGGCAGTAATATTAATCAGGATACCCCGCGCACCACGCAAATCCACATCTTCCAGCAACGGGCTGGAGATAGCGGCTTGGGCGGCTTCCGCTGCACGGTTGTCGCCACTGGCGGTACCCGTGCCCATCATCGCGGTGCCCATTTCGCTCATCACAGTGCGCACGTCAGCGAAATCCACGTTAATCATGCCGGGGCGAACAATCAGGTCGGCAATCCCTTTCACCGCACCTTGCAATACTTCGTTTGCCGCCTTGAACGCATCCAGCAGGCTAGTGGAGCCGCCCAATACCGCTTGCAGCTTTTCGTTGGGAATGGTGATCAGTGAATGAACGTGTTCTTTCAGATCATCAATCCCCTGCTGGGCAGAACGCATACGCTTCTTGCCTTCAAAGGGGAACGGCTTGGTAACCACGGCTACAGTCAAGATGCCCAGTTCCTTGGCGATTTCGGCCACCACCGGAGCGGCACCGGTACCCGTACCACCGCCCATACCGGCTGTTACGAATACCATATCGGCACCATCCAACAGCTCAGCGATGCGATCGCGGTCTTCCTGTGCCGATTGACGGCCAATTTCCGGATTGGCACCCGCCCCCAAACCCTTGGTCACCTGGCTACCCAGCTGAATTACGGTTTTGGATGAGGCATTACGCAGGGCCTGGGCGTCCGTGTTGGCGCAGATGAAATCTACCCCTTCCACACCCGAACGCACCATGTGATCCACGGCATTGCCGCCGCCGCCACCGACACCTACCACTTTGATTACCGCGCCATGCGGCACGCTGTCTTCCAGTTTAAATTGCATGGTTGATCTCCCGTTTTTGCTTCCCTGTTTACTGCACATTACGTCGAAGTGTTCCGGTCATGTTGCCGCGGCCCGGAACAACCGCTTGCCCTTATCTGACGCGTCCCTGATCGAGAAGCGTGCTGCGATTCTTGCTAAAAATTACCTTTGAACCAGCTCTTAATACGTTCCAGCCAGTCCAGCTCACCACCACCGGCTTGGGCCTTGGCGCTAGTGCCTTCCTTCTCCATGCGCTGGCCGTACAACAGCAGGCCCACAGAGGTGGAGTAAATTGGGTTTTTCACCACATCAATCAGCCCAGAAATACCCTGCGGCGCACCTAGGCGAACCGGCATATGAAAAATCTCCTCAGCCAAATCCACTGCCCCTTCAATCTTCGAAGAGCCACCGGTGAGCACAATCCCGCCAGGGATCAAATCTTCAAATCCGGAGCGACGAATTTCCGCCTGCACTAAGGTGAACAATTCGTCGTAACGTGGCTCCACCACCTCAGCCAGATTCTGACGGCTAAGGGTGCGCGGCGGACGATCACCCACGCTGGGCACCTTGATGGTTTCATCTGCGCCAGCCAGTTGAGTCAACGCACAGGCGTACTTGATTTTGATTTCGTCGGCATGCTGTTTGGGGGTGCGCAACGCCATAGCGATATCGTTAGTCACCTGGTCCCCAGCAATGGGAATATTGGCGGTATGACGAATGGCGCCTTCGGTGAAGATGGCGATATCCGTGGTGCCGCCGCCAATATCCACGATGCAGACACCCAGTTCGCGCTCATCTTCGGTGAGCACGGCGTGAGCACTCGCTAACTGCTCAAGGATGACGTCATCGACTTCCAAGTTGCAGCGACGCACACATTTCTCGATGTTTTGCACCGCATTCACCGCACAGGTCACCAAATGCACTTTGGCTTCCAAGCGCACGCCGCTCATACCGATGGGCTCGCGCACACCTTCCTGGTTGTCCACCACATATTCCTGTGGCAGCACATGCAAGGTTTTCTGGTCCGCCGGAATCGCCACCGCTTGGGCCGCGTCGATCACCCGGTCAATATCTGCCTGGGCCACTTCCCTGTCGCGAATGGCAACAATGCCGTGGGAATTGAGGCTACGCACATGGGAACCGGCAATACCGGCGTACACCGTGTGAATATGACAACCCGCCATTAGCTCGGCTTCTTCCACCGCACGCTGAATCGAGCGCACGGTGGCTTCGATATCCACCACCACGCCCTTTTTCATGCCCCGTGACGGTTGCGAGCCCAGACCGACGATTTCCAAGGTGCCATCGGCTGCTGTCTGGCCGACGATGGCAACCACCTTTGAGGTGCCAATATCAAGTCCGACAATCATGTTTTCTGTTGCAGTCGCCATGTCACCCTTTCTCCTAACTTTGCTGCTCGCGCCAGGTCACTGCCATGCCGTCCGCATAACGCAAATCGACCCGAGCTACCTGACGGCTATCCGTGTTCAGCACGCCACGATAAAGCCGCACAAAACGGCGTAATTTGGTGGTGTAATGCTCACGGTCAACCACCAGTTCCATGTCGTTATTCAGCGTCAGGCGCGCGGTCAGGCGCGCATTGACCTCCATACTACGAATGCTCAAATCCACATCCGCCAGCGTTTTGCCCATGCTGTGGTAGAAGCCCATGACTTCCTCCAACCGCTGTTCCGGGCCATTCAGGTGAGGCAGATCGTCCAGGTCGTACTGCTTCAGTGCCTTGAACGGCTGCCCGCTGTCCGACACCAACACCGACTCATTCCACACGGCCACCGGGCGTCGTTCTTCTACCGTCAGCACCACGGTATCGGGCCACTGACGGCGGACGGAAACCTCTTCCACCCAGCTCAATCCCTGAGATTGCTGGTAGATTTCCTCCAGCGGCACAGAGAAATAATTTTCTTCACGCACTAGCGCCGCCAACGCGGTTTCTATCTGCTGTTGACGGCGCACATCGGTCACACCATCCACGCCCACCTTGCGGATCGGGTAACCATCCAGCGCCGCGGGCAGGTAGATCACCGCCAGCAGGCTAACCATCGCCACCGAGCCGACCAGCATCCATGGCACCGCCGTTGCCACCCGCTCGCGCAGCGGTACGCCGACCTTTTTAACCGGCTTGCGGCGGGCGCCACGCGGCGCGGGCGCGTTTTTAGCCACGACCCCGCTCCAGCGCGTCCAGCAGAATCTCACCTACCAGCACATCGAAATCACGGCCAGTGGATTTCGCAGCCATCGGCACTAAAGAATGGTCGGTCATACCTGGCACCGTATTCACTTCCAGCAACTGCCACTGGCCTTGCTCATCACGCATGACATCCACCCGGCCCCAGCCACGGCATCCGGCAACGCGGAATGCCGTGAGCGCCAACGTGCGCAACGCCTGCTCATCAGCATCATCCAGCCCAGCCGGACATAAATACTCCGTGCTGTCGGACTGGTACTTGGCTTCAAAGTCATAGAAGACATGGGGCGTTTGCAGGCGGATAGCCGGCAAAGCTTCATCACCCAGCACCGCCACGGTGTACTCCGGGCCGTTGACCCAGGCTTCAACCAACACGTCCTGATCAAATTTTTCCGCGGCCACTAACGCTTCGGCCAGTTCCTCGGTGTTATCGGCCTTGGCCATGCCGATGGACGACCCTTCATGGGCTGGCTTGACGATCACCGGAAAGCCCAACTCTGCCTCTTCACGCCCAGCCACATAAAAGGCTGGCGTGGGCAAACCCGCACCTTTCCACAGCTGCTTGGTACGTACCTTGTCCATGCCGATAGCCGACGCCATCACGCCGGAGCCTGTGTAGGGAATCTCAAGGTGCTCCAATACGCCTTGAATCACGCCGTCTTCGCCACCGCGGCCATGCAAGGCAATAAAGGCGGCATCAAACCCTCTCAAGGTATCGACGCTCTTATCCGCCGGGTCCACCAGCTCTGCGAGCAAACCCAAGTTACGCAAGCCTGCATGTACCGCAGCACCGCTCTTCAGCGACACAGCGCGTTCTGCAGATCGACCACCAGCCAGCACTGCCACGCGGCCTACTCGGCTCAATCGTTCTTTCAATGCACGCTTATCCATGGCCGCCTCCCTGAGCAACCAACTGCTTGGCGATGGCACCGACATTACCCGCGCCTTGGGTGACGAGCAGATCGCCATTCTGAAGCTGGCTGGCCAACAAGCCTTGCAGCTTGTCCGGGTCATCCACAAACACAGGCTCCAGCCCGCGCTTGCGCAGACTGCGACACAAAGCACGGGCGTCAGCACCGGGAATCGGTTCTTCCCCAGCGGCATACACTTCTAACATCAGCAATACATCCACACCGGACAATACTTCCACGAAGTCCTCGTAAAGGTCTTGGGTACGGGTATAACGGTGAGGCTGAAACAGCATGGCTAGGCGACGGCCCGGCCAACCTTCACGAATGGCATCAATGGTGGCAGCCACCTCACGGGGATGGTGACCGTAGTCATCCACCAGCGTCGCGCTGCCGCCGTCAAAGTGATAATCGCCTTGCACGTCAAAGCGACGTCCCACTCCGGTAAAGTTGTTCAGGCCACGGATAATCGCCTCGTCGCCCGCACCCTCATCCGCCGACACCGCAATAGCGGCCAGCGCATTAAGCACGTTATGGCGTCCGGGCATATTCAGCGACACGTCCAGGGGCTCGCCTTCCGCGCGCACCACCCGGAAATGAGTCACCATGCCGTCCTGACGCACGTTCTCCGCACGTAGGTCTGCATCCTCGCTGAAGCCATATCGAATCACCTGACGATTGACCCGGGGCAGCAGCTTGCGCACCACCGGATCATCCACACACATCACCGCCACACCGTAGAACGGCAGGTTGTGAAGAAACTCGATAAAGGTATTCTCCAGCTGAGCGAAATCGCCGCCGTAGGTGTGCATGTGATCCGCATCAATATTAGTGACGATGGCGCTCATGGGCTGCAAGTGCAGGAAACTGGCATCGGACTCATCCGCTTCCGCCACCAGATAACGGCTCTGTCCCAGGCGCGCATTGGTGCCCGCGCTATTCAAACGGCCGCCAATCACAAAGGTCGGGTCCAGCCCTGCCTCCGCCATGATCGCTGCGGTTAATGACGTAGTGGTGGTCTTGCCGTGGGTGCCGGCCACCGCGATACCGTGACGAAAGCGCATTAACTCCGCCAACATCTGAGCCCGTGGCACCACCGGAATACGGCGCTCGTGGGCCGCCGCCACTTCCAGGTTCTCGGTATTCACCGCGGTGGAGGTCACCACCACATCTGCACCATCGATATTCTCGGCACGGTGGCCAATGTCCACTCTCACACCCAGGCTGCGCAGACGCTCTAGCACCGGCGATTCCTTAATGTCGCTGCCGCTGATGGCATAACCCTGGTTGGCCAGCACTTCCGCAATGCCGCACATGCCCACACCGCCGATACCCACAAAGTGGATACCGCGAATGCGGCGCATCTCCGGCACCGTATGAATAATGTCGTTATCGGCCATTGGCCACCTCCTCACACAGCGTGGCGGCGCGCTCTGCACTATCCGCCATCGCCTGCTCACGGGCCCGCTCGGCGATTTGCGCCAACAGGCCACGCTCTGCAACCGGTTTCAAGGTGCCAGCAAGACTTACCGCACCCAGGTCCCGTTGGGGCAGCAACAGGGCAGCCCCGCGCTCTGACAACCAACGGGCGTTCAATGTCTGGTGGTCATCCACTGCGCTGGGCAGTGGTACAAACAGGGCGGCCACGCCCGCTGCGGCCACTTCCGCCACGGTCAGTGCGCCGGCCCGGCAGATCACCAAATCCGCCCACCCGTAGGCTTCTGCCATATCATCAATAAATTCACTCACCTGAGCCTGCAGCCCCAGCGCCTGGTAAATCGGTGCAGCTTCAGCGGTACGCCCGGCGCCGCATTGATGGCGCACCTGTATATCGCGACCCAGTACCGCCAATAGTAATTCCGGCAGATCCTGATTAAGTACCAGCGCCCCTTGGCTTCCGCCCAGAACCAGCACACGAAGCCCGCCCTGATGCTGTGCATAACGACGAGCCGGCTCCTCTAGAGCAGTAATCTGCGGACGTACCGGGTTGCCCACCCAGCAGGCTTGCGGGTGACCAAAAGCACCCTGGAACCCTTCCAGGGTCACCGTCGATAAACGAGACAACAAGCGATTAGTCAGCCCGGGAACCGCATTCTGCTCATGTACCACCACCGGCACCTTGCACAAGCGCGCAGCCAGCCCACCGGGGCCGCTGGCAAAACCACCAAAGCCCACCGCCAGCACCGGCTGACGGGCGCGAATCAGCTGCCGCGCCTGTAACACCGCCCGCAACAGGTTGAACGGCGCGGTCAACTTACGCTTGATGCCACCACCGCGTAGGCGGGACACAGACAATTCGGCAATTTCGTAGCCATACTGGCGCACTAAGTTGCCTTCCATGCCGTTTTCCGCGCCCAGCCAGAGAATATCGAAACCGCGGGTGCGCAGTTGGTCAGCCACAGCCAGCGCAGGGAATACATGCCCACCCGTACCGCCAGCCATAATCAGGACGGTGCCACTCATCGTGCAGCCCTCCCTCTGGCTTTCAGGTGGTCCGCTTCCGCTCCGGCTCGTAAAATCAGCCCCACCATAACGGCGGAAATCAACAGGGAAGACCCCCCATAGCTGATAAAGGGCAGGGTCAGCCCCTTGGTGGGCAGCAGCCCCATGTTCACGCCCAGGTTGATAAATGCCTGGGAGCAAAATACGAAGGCACAGCCATAGACTAGGTAGGCGTGGTACAACAATCCGCGCGCTTCCAAACGGTGGCCAATCCGGAACACCCGCCAACCCAGCAGAATAAAACCACCGATTAGCGCCACATTTCCCAGCAGCCCCAGCTCTTCAGACATCACTGCATAGACAAAATCCGTATGGGCTTCTGGCAGGTAAAATAGCTTCTGTACACTGTTACCTAGCCCCACACCAAACCAGTGCCCTCGACCAAACGCAATCAGACTCTGGGTCAGCTGATAGCCAGAACCAAACTGGTCTGCCCAAGGGTCGGTAAAGGTCATCAACCGTGCCACCCGGTAAGGTTCGGCAAAGGCGACCAATCCGCCAAGTGCCACCGCAATCAAACCGATCAGCAAGAACCGCAGAGTCGGCACGCCAGACAAAAACAACATGCCCATGGCGGTAATTCCCAACACCACCACCGCGCCGAAATCCGGCTCCAGCAGCAACAGCAGCATCAGCACACCCAGCAAACCCAGCGGCAGCAAGAAGGCCTTCCATTCCGTTTCCAACGCGGCTTTGCGTTGCGCCACATATCCCGCTAGATAAAGTACAAAGCACAGTTTGACGATTTCTGAAGCCTGAATGGTCAGGCCTGGCAAAGCGATCCAGCGGGTGGAACCATTCACCGTACGGCCCAGCCCGGGAATAAACACCATCACTAATGCCACCAGCGCCACAGGCAGCATCACAAAGCGCAAACGCTCAAGCAGTGCCAGCGGCACCGCGTAATATACAAAGGCGCCTACACCCAGGCCCAGCGCCAAATAAATGCCATGGCGCATGGCGTAATAAAAGGGGTCACCTAAACGAGTTTCAGCAATCTGCAAACTGGCGGATGACACCATCACTAGCCCTGCCAGAGCCAACAAAATAGCCGTCCACAACAGCGGTTTGTCGATCCCCGTATGGTCTACTTTCAGGATCATGCGCTCAGTCATGGCACAACTCCTGGGCACGGGTGGTGAAATCATCGCCGCGGGCAGCAAAACCGCTGTACTGATCAAACGAGGCACAGGCCGGTGACAGTAAAACGGCATCGCCCGGCTGTGCCAGGGCATGGGCGCGACGTACCGCAACAGCCATATCTGCCACCAGTTCACAGGGCGCCGCAGACATGCCCTGTGCCACGGTAGTACGGTCTTCACCCATCAATAGGGCGGCACGTAAATACTGCCGGGCAGGCTCGGCCAGCGGAGAGAAATCCTGCCCTTTGCCTAGGCCACCAGCGACCAGAATCACTTTGCCCTCGATGCTTTCACCGATCCCGGTCAGCGCCGCCAAGGTGGCGCCCACATTGGTGGCCTTCGAATCGTTAAACCAGCGCACACCACCTGATTCGGCGACCAGCTGGCAACGATGCGGCAGCCCAGTAAAGGTTTTCACTGTGGCCAGTGCTTTATCCCGATTCAAAGACAGCGCATCACTGATCGCCAGAACCGAGAGAATATTCATGGCATTATGGTGGCCGGTGAGCGCCAGCTCTGACAGCGACAATAAGGGCTCGCCTCGGCACAGTAGTTGACCGTTTTCGCTATCTAGCCGGTAATCCGCTTCCGGGTGGGCGCCAAAACTGATCTGCCGGGCCACCGTAGCCGGCGGACGGGTTGCCAAATCATCACGATTCCAGACCGCCACCTGGCAGCCGTCATAGACGCGCTGCTTAGCCGCTAGGTAATCTGCAAAGCTGGCGTAACGGTCCAAATGATCCTGGGAGACGTTTAACACTGTGGCCACTTCCGCACTCAAGCTGTAAGTGGTTTCCAACTGAAAGCTGGACAACTCAAGAACGTACAACCGCGCTTGGTCGTCCAGCAATTCCAGCGCTGGCACACCCAGGTTGCCGCCGATACCTGGGTTCATCCCACAGGCATCTGCCACTTGCCCCAGCAGCGTTGTCACTGTGCTTTTGGCATTGGAACCGGTGATGGCCACCAGCGGCTCACTGGCCGCACGGGCGAACAGCTCAATGTCGCCGATCACTTCTTTGCCATCCACTACCTGCTCGGCAATGGCGGGCGTGGACACCGCCACACCCGGGCTCACGATCAGACGACGGGCCTTGCCCATCCAGCCTTTCTTGAAGCCACCGGTATGCACTTTTAGGTCCGGAAAGTCTGCGCACAGGGCGTCTAGGCCGACCGGTTCAGCACGGGTATCTATGGCGCGCACGGGCATACCCTGATCCGTTAGATAGCGGATCACGGAGCGGCCTGTTACACCCAGGCCAATGACCAGATCAAACCCGTCTTTCGCCATAAATTGACTCAATCCCCTATCGGATTTTCAGGGTCGCCAGACCCACAAGTACAAGAATCACGGTGATGATCCAGAACCGCACAATAATCTTCGGCTCCGGCCACCCCTTCAGCTCAAAATGGTGATGAATAGGCGCCATGCGGAAAATCCGCCGACCGGTGAGCTTGAACGAACCCACCTGCAGCATCACCGATACCGTTTCCATCACGAACACACCGCCCATGATGAAAAGCACAATTTCCTGGCGGACGATCACCGCCATCACACCGAGCACTGCCCCCAAGGACAGCGCGCCCACATCGCCCATAAATACCTGAGCGGGATACGCGTTGAACCAGAGAAAGCCCAACCCCGCCCCACACAGGGCAGCAGAAATAATCACCAGCTCACCGGCACCCGCCACATAGGGAATCTGCAAATACGTAGCGAACTCGGCATGGCCACCGGCGTAAGCAAAAATGCCCAGAGCGCCGCCCACCAGCACGGTGGGCATAATCGCCAGGCCATCCAGCCCGTCGGTGAGATTCACCGCATTGCTGGTACCGTTAATCACAAAATAGGTCAGCACGATGTAGAACCAGCCCATATTGATGGCGACGCTTTTGAAGAACGGCACGATCAACTGGGTTTCCACCGGGCTCTGCGCGGTGAAGAACAAGGCGCACCCAGCGCCGAGCGCACCAACAGACAGCCACAAATATTTCCAGCGAGCAGGCAGGCCCCGCGGGTTCTTTTCCACCACCTTGCGCCAGTCATCCACCCAGCCCACGGCGCCGAAAACAAACAACACACCCAAAGTGATCCATACAAAACGGTTTTCCAGGTCGCCCCACAGCAAGGTGGAAATAACGATGGCCACCAGAATCAGCGCGCCGCCCATGGTGGGGGTGCCGGCCTTGCTCAGATGGCTCTTCGGGCCATCATCACGGATCGCCTGACCCACCTGTTTTTCCTGCAGCATGCGGATCATGATCGGGCCGACCCAAAAAGCGATGAACAAAGCAGTGAGAACACTTAAGATGCCGCGCAAAGTGATGTACTGCACCACCAGAAAACCGCTGTGGTATTGCGCAAGATATTCAGCCAGCCAAAGCAGCATCAGCGTGCCCCCTGTGTGAGTGTGTGTTCTTGTGTCGCCAACAGCCTTACCACCGCTTCCATACCGGCGCTGCGCGACCCTTTCACCAACACAGTGCCACCTTGTTCCAGCACTGGGGCACTCCAATTCGCCGCCTGTTGATAGTCCTTAGCAATGTTTGCCGCTTCGCCATAGCCCCGTGCAGCTGCTGCTGCACCGGTCATCACCACCAAACCGGCAATGCCGGCCTGCTGAGCGTATTCACCTAATGCTTCTACCAGGCTGTCCGCCTGCGGGCCCAACTCACCCATTTCACCCAGCACCAGCATTTGTGGTGCGGGCTGTGCGGCCAACCAGTCGATGGCTGCACGTACCGAGCCCGGATTAGCGTTATAAGTATCGTCAACCACCGTGCCGGTGCCGGCGGATTGAATATGCATCCGCCCAGGCACGGGCTTGAGCGCTGCCAGTCGCGGCAACACCTGAGGCAAACTAGCACCTAGCGCGCGGACCGCTGCGCAAGCCATCAGGGCATTACTCACCTGATGCGCCCCCGGCAGCGGGACAAGCACAGCGTCGCCCAGCGGCTGAAGTACGAACTCGGCACGGTCGCGGTGGAGGACAATGTTCTCTGCATACAGGTCGGCTCCGGCCCGTGTGCTTTCGTCCATACTCACCCGCACCACAGTCAACCCCGCAGCACGGGCTTTTTCTGCAAAAAAATCGGCAAAGCTATCATCGTTGTTCACGATCGCCTGACCGCCCTGCGTACAACCGGTAAAAATTTCTGCCTTGGCGTCGGCTATGCCCTGCATGGAGCCAAAGCCCTCTAGATGCGCCCCGGTTACATTCGTCACTAACACCACCTGCGGGCGCGTCAACGAACTGGTCCACGCAATTTCGCCCGGCGCATTGGCACCCAGCTCAATCACGGCATAACGATGCTCGGCACGCAGCCGCAGCAGAGTTAGCGGCACACCCACGTCATTATTAAAATTGCCATTGGTGGCCAAGGTACCTTCGCCCAGCATGGTCGCCGCCATTTCTTTCACGGTGGTTTTGCCGGCATTACCGGTCACCGCCAGGCGGGGCATGCCGAACTGAGCGGCATAGCCACCGGCAAGTCGCCCCAAACCTTTACGGCTATCGGCAACCTGCACAACGTTGTCGAAACAGTCCTGCTCGTGCTCGACCAAAGCAGCAATCGCGCCACCGTTTTTGGCAGACGCTAGAAAATCATGGGCATCAAAGCGCTCACCGCGCAGCGCGGCAAACAGACAGCCGGGTTCAATATCCCGGGTATCGGTGGCTACCGCATTCACTTTCAAGTCGTCACCGTGCAGGGCACCGCCGGTCCACTGGGCGATCTGTGACAGCCACATCATTGTGCACCTCCCCGAGCGTTGAACGCCTTGTGGGCCAGATCGCGATCATCACTGGGGTAACGCACACCATTCACTTCCTGATAATCCTCATGGCCTTTGCCGGCAAGCAGAATCACATCGCCGTCACTGGCCGCCTGCACCGTATCCATCACCGCTCGATCACGTTCAACAATGATCTGCACTGACCCTGTGTCAGTGAGACCAGCGCACATTTCATCAATGATTTTTTGCGGATCTTCGCTACGCGGATTATCGCTGGTAAACACCACGTGGTCCGCGCCACGCTCAGCGACCGCGGCCATTTGTGGGCGCTTGCCGGTATCCCGGTCGCCTCCGCAACCCATGATGCAGAACAAGCGGCCAGCGAAGTGCGCACGACAGGCTTGCAGAGCTTTTTCCAGCCCATCCGGAGTGTGGGCGTAATCGACAATCACCGTGGGACAACCAGCTTGCTGCACCGGTTCCATGCGACCGGGCACTGGTGTTATCGCAGCCAGAGCTCCAGCCAGTGAATCCGTGCTGACACCCTGTCCATGCAGAATACCGGCAACGGCCATCAGGTTGCTGAGGTTGAAACGGCCGAACAGCGGCAAAGTGACCGAGAAGGACTCTCCGCCTACGTTCAGTTCGGCATTGGTGCCTTCGGCGGTGAACGCCACAGACGCACAACGCACGGTGGCACCGGTCTGATCGCCGAAGGTCACACAGCGTACGCCATCGGCCAGGCAGCCCACCAACGAATACGCCACCGGGTCGTCACAATTGATCACCGCCAACTTCACGCCGTCACGGGTGAATAACACAGATTTGGCTGCCAAATAGGCTTCCATGTCGCCGTGGTAATCCAGATGATCGCGGCTCAAGTTACTGAATACAGCCACCGACACCGGAGTCGGACCCAGCCGATGCTGATCCAGCGCATGGGAAGACACCTCCATAGCCACTGTATCGGCACCCGCCTCAAGGACTCGGGCTAAGCCGGCCTGCAGGGTAATCGGATCCGGAGTGGTATGGCCGGTAATCTGTTCATTATCTTTTAAGCCTAAGCCTAGTGTGCCGACCAGCGCACAGCGATGGCCCAGCGCATTCAGTGCATCACGCAGGAACCAAGTAATGCTGGTTTTGCCGTTGGTACCCGTCACACCCACCACATTCATGGCCGAGCCAGGCTCCCCGTACCAACGGGCCGCGAGCTCACCCACCGAACGGCTCAGACCGGGAAAATTCACCCGTGGCACCGCCTGCTCCTGCTGAACAGAAAATGTCTCTGCCTCAGCCAATACTGCCACCGCACCGGCAGCAATCGCCTGGCTGACAAACTGGCGACCATCGCTGGCCACGCCCTGCACGGCCAAAAAAGCATCACCGGGCATAACTTTGCGGCTATCGAGCTTTAACCCTGAAAGCACAACACCCGCCGCAGTAGCAGGCAGGGTGGTATTAGGCAGCAGTTGCTGGAGAGTCATCATGAGCGATCCTCCCCGTCCGGCCCGCCGGCCAGCAGCCCGTCAGGCTTGTCCGGTGGCACATGGAGCGAGCGCAACACGCCACTCATAATGCGAGAAAATGCCGGCGCCGCAACGAGCCCACCGTAATAGGCATCACCCGCCGGATCATCAATCACCACCACGGTGACAATGCGCGGGTCCGTTGCCGGGGCCAACCCAGCAAACAGACCAATATAGTTATCATCGGCGTAACCACCGTTCACCACCTTGTGCACGGTGCCGGTCTTGCCTGCCACCTGATAGCCTGGCACCTGGGCCCGGCGCGCGGTGCCAACACGGCTGACCACCGTTTCCAACATCTGTACCAGCTGGCGAGCCGTCGCCTTGCCGATCACCTGTTCACCCTGCGGCGGCTGATCCACTTTCTTCAAGGTCAACGGCACTTTGACGCCATCGTTAGCGATCACCGCATAGGCCTGAGCCAACTGCACCGCAGAGACACTCAAACCGTAACCATAGGACAGGGCCGCTCGTTCAACATCGCGCCATTTACTGCGCAGCGGCAACAGCCCATCGCTTTCGCCAGGAAACGCAATGTGGGTGGATTGCCCGAAACCAAAGCGCTCCAGGTAGCCCGGCAATGCCTGCGAATCCATGGCTAACGCCAGCTTGCTGGTCCCCACGTTGGAACTTTTAGTGAGCACAGTGGTGATATCGATAACACCGTAATCACGGTGATCTCGAATCGTTTTGCTGCCCACCCGCAGTGTGCCTGGATGAGTATTAATGGTAGTGGACGGCGTGACCATGCCCATTTCCAACGCCGCCGCCACAGTAAAGGGCTTCATGGTGGAGCCTGGTTCGAACAGGTCAGTCACAGCGCGATTACGCAGCGCCCCGGTATCCAGGTTGCCACGATTATTGGGGTTGTAGGCTGGCTGATTCACCATGGCTAATACTTCGCCGGTGCGCACATCCAACACAACCGCACTGCCCCCTTTCGCATTAAATTTTTGTACCGCTCCGAGCAGTTCTCGGTAGGCCAGATACTGCAGGCGAAGGTCGATACTGAGCGTGACATCTTCACCCGGTTCCGCCGGTTCCAGCACTTCGATATCCTGAATCACCCGGCCCAACAGATCCCGCACCACCTTCTTACGACCGGAATGCCCGGACAAATGATCTTCAAGAGCCAGCTCAATACCTTCTTGGCCTTGATCATCGATATTGGTGAAGCCCACCACATGGCTTGCCACTTCACCGGCCGGGTAATAGCGACGGTATTCTGTCAATGCATAGACACCGGGCACATTTAAACTCAACACTGTCTTGGCCGTTTCCGGTGCTAACCCCCGCTCCAAATAGATAAATTCACGGGACTTATGGCGGCGAACCTTGCGGGCAAACGCTTTCTGATCGATCACCGAATTACCGGCCAAACGCCCCCACTGATCCTGGTGCTCCATCGCTTCGCGGGGATTCACCCAGAGCGTCACCACCGGTGTACTCACTGCCAATGGCTTACCCGCACGATCACGAATCACACCCCGATGAGCCGCCAGCGGCTCCACACGCAGGTTGCGGATGTCCCCTTGGTGGGCCAAAAAATCATGCTGAATAACCTGAAGATCCACCGCTCGAATTAACAACAGGCAGGCACACACCGACCAGAAGCCCAGCACAAAGCGCCAGCGCATCAGGTGATTCGGTTGCCGTATCTTGCGGGCCTGTTTCTTCATGGCCTGATCAGCACTCTCTCATTCGTCTTAGGTAACTTCATGCCCAGCTTTTCTCTAGCCAGGCGCTCCACCCGGGCGTAACTACCCCAGGTGCTGTGTTCCAACAACAATTGGCTCCACTGGGTTTCCAATCGAGTCTGTCGCTGCTGTAAACGTTGACTTTCATCCGTGAGACGCCGCGCCTGATGCACGCTATAACTGACACCCAGCGCAGACATCACGACCATCACGACCAGTACGCGAATCATCCACGGCGCCGCCATCAGGCCACCTTCTCCGCAATACGCAGCACCGCACTACGCGAGCGCACATTCACTTTCAGCTCAGCCTTGCTGGCCCGCATGACCTTACCCACCGGCTCCAGCCGCTGAGGCAGTTCATCACCCAACGGCAGACCACCGCGCCCTTTCGGTGCCCGGCCGGAATGATCACGAATAAATAATTTCACGATCCGGTCTTCCAAAGAATGGAAGCTAATAATGGCGAGACGCCCGCCGATGGCGAGCGTCTCGAGGGACTGTTCGAGCACCTGATCCAGTGCATCCAGCTCCCCGTTTATATGTATTCGCAGGGCCTGAAAGCTGCGCGTCGCCGGATGCTTACCCTGCTCATTACGCCCCAGCACGGACTCGATCAAGTCGGCCAACTGCAGGGTGCGGGTAATCGGCTGTTCTTTGCGGGTTTCACAAATACGCTTGGCGATCCAACGAGACTTGCGCTCTTCGCCGTAGCGATACAGCACATTGGCGATATCTTTTTCCGCTGCGTAGGACAACCACTCGGCCACGCTCTCGCCTTGGGTCGGGTCCATGCGCATATCGAGAGGACCGTCACGCAGAAAACTGAAACCGCGCGCCGCATCATCCAGCTGTGGCGAAGAAACGCCCAGATCCAGCAACAAACCGTCAATCGGCCGACCGGCCTGCTCCACCGCTTGTGGCAGGCAGTCAAAGCGGCCCGCCATCATATGAAAACGGCTATCGCTAGCAGCCAATTGCTGGCCAGCAGCAATTGCTTGCGGGTCGCGATCAATACCGATCAGGCGACCGTTTTCACCCAGGCGCGAAAGCAAGGCACGGCTGTGGCCACCACGACCAAAAGTGCCGTCCACATAAAACCCTTCGCTCTGGCTGAACCACATATCCAGCACCTCTTCCAGCATTACCGGCTGGTGTGCGTACTGCGTGTCCTCGGTCGTCATCAGAACGACAGCTCCTGCACGCTTTCCGGCAACGCTGCCGGGTCCAGGGTGCCATCCACATCGGCCCAACTCTCTTCTTTCCAGATTTCAAAACGGTGCAGCTGGCCGATCAGCATGGCGCGTTTCTCCAAGTTAATTGCCGCCCGCAATTCCGGCGGCACCAACAAACGACCACTGCCGTCCATCTCAATTTCAGCGGCTTGGCCCAAGAAACGCCGTTTGAGCTGGCGAACCTGCGGGTTGGAGTCGCGCTGTTCAGACAGTTTTTTTGCGGTGTCCATAAATTCAGCACGCGGGTAGAGCGCCAGGCAGTCATCAAAGGGGTGCAGCGTAAGCACAAGCTGGCCACCGCACGTGTCGATTAACGACGCACGGTACCGAGTCGGCATGGTTAGCCGCCCTTTGGCATCCAGATTGAGTGCTGCGCTCCCAGTAAACACTGGCCATCCTCTTGCTCTTGGTTATGCGGTTCCTTCCTAGGCTTTTGCCCCACTTCATGACACCAGCCACCAGGAAATCCCCACTTTTTCCCACTTTCCACCACATTGAGACACTCTAGGGCCACAGCAAAGCTCAAGTCAAGCGTGACACACCGAAGAAACGTAAAAGAATTCCCAAAAAAATCAGTCTGTTAGGGGGCATTTAAACAGAATAGAACGAACAAGGAAGCGACGAACGGAGGGAGTTCCGTGATGAATCAGGGCGCTGGGACGCGCAGAAGAGAAAGCACTTTAAGTTTTAGATGAATTTGCTATTAACAATTGCATTTATATGCCGGAAAGAAATCACGTCACCCATATCTCGATGGCAGCCGGTAATTTCCACTATCCAGCAAGTCCACGCCGCACTCCAGCGACGCCAGCCAACCCAAAAAATGATCCACATTGGCGCCTTCAAAGTAACCACCATGCTGAGGCACAATCATTCGTGGCGCCAACTTGCGCACCATCGCCACCCACAGCCGGCAAGCTCGATTACTGGCCATGTAGCGCCGATGAAAACCCAACATGCTGTGACAGTGATCCGCAAAATTATCCACCTGCCCCTCTTCACCGTCCAGACTGGCTCCGATGTCCCCGGAGAAGAGAATGCCACTGAGCGGGTCATAGAAGCTGAAATTGCCCACCGAGTGCAAAAAGTGCGCCGGCAAAACCCACAACTCAGTGCCGGCAAACGGCAACACCTTGCCCTCATCGGCGACGCCCAAAATTCGCGCCTGCAACTGCTCACCCATCTTACCCGTCACATAGGACGACGCTAAATGCGGCAGAAAGCGGGACCACAGACGACTAACCACCACCTGGCACCGGGTATGCATCAACCAGCGCGGTAATGACGCGATAATGTCCGGGTCCTGATGGGATGCCAAAATATAGTCCAAACCGTCTAAATTAACGCGACGGCTGAGGGCAATGGCCAAAGGGGTATAGGTAAGATCGCCGCCGGGGTCGATTAGCGCCGCCCGGTCGTTGTGGCGAATACAGAATTGATTCGCTTGCACTCCCTCGCCCACCACTAGGTCAGCAAAGCGCAGCACTTCGTGGCCATCTTCACTAAAGAGAGTATCAACTTGTGCCATGCTGGACTCCGCACCACGTAAGCGAGGCCGGTAGCCTAACAGCATGAAAAATCACCATAATGACGTACATCAACTTGCGCCCTTAACAGGCGATAGAGGCCATCTATGGCGGTAAAAAAGGTGGACCGGTCGATAAGCCGGGTTCTGTCGTGGACAGTCATTCATCTTGGGTTTGCGTCGCCACAAACCTCTAGCAACCTACCCGGATCCAGCGCGGGCCACGCCAACGGATCCCTATTTGGTCTTGCTCCGGGTGGGGTTTACCCTGCCACCACTGTTACCAGCAGCGCGGTGCGCTCTTACCGCACCTTTTCACCCTTACCGATTCCAACGCGAGGAAGGAAAAGGCGGTATCTTCTCTGTGGCACTAGCCGTAACCACACCGTTCCCAGTGTGGCCCCCAGGCGTTACCTGGCACCCTGCCCTTTGGAGCCCGGACTTTCCTCCAGCGGCCATTCTTTAAAAGAACCACCGCCAGCGACTGTCTAACCGGTCCGGGCGGGATTCTAGTCGTATGGGCGCCGGTAAGCCAGAGGCATAGGCGCAAGTTGCACGTTTAAAGTTGAAACACGACACGCAGCCCCAGGCAAACCCTCCTGCGCTCTTCAACCCATCTCTTCCAACAGCACATACAGTTCCTGCCGCTTCAACCCGGTATGGGCCGCCAAGATTTTTGCCACCCGCGACACCGGCAATTCCGCCAACAGCGTTTTGGCCAGTGCTTCGTCCTTTTCTGTCCATGCTGAGGAGTGGACCTGCGGCGACAACACCAGCACCAACTCACCGCGACGTTGATTACTATCCGATGCCACCCAGTCGCAGATTTCCGCCACCGGGCCACGCCGAATCGTCTCAAATTGCTTGGTCAGCTCACGGCATAGGGTAATTTCACGATCTTTTTCAACCAGCGATTTCAATGTTTCAAGGAAAGACAGCACACGGTGAGGCGCTTCATAAATAATGCTGGTGACGGAGAGGCCCGCCAGTCGCGCAATAGCCTGCTGACGCGTCGCCCCCTTGGCAGGCACAAAGCCCTCAAATAAGAAACGATCAGAAGGCTGACCCGCCGCAGCCAACGCCGCCAACAAGGCAGAAGCACCGGGAATCGGCACAACACTCACTCCCGCTTCCTGACAAGCGCGAACCAACCTGTAGCCGGGATCACTGATCAATGGCGTGCCCGCATCACTGATCAGAGCCCCCTGCTCACCACCCAGCAAACGGCTCACCAGTTCATCACTACGCTGGCTTTCATTGTGGTCATGACAACTAATCATGCGATTGCGTATACCCAGCTGATCAAGCATGCGCTGGCTGTGCCGGGTATCCTCTGCTGCAATCCAATCCACCGCAGCCAGTACATCAACCGCACGACGGGTAATATCATCCAAATGACCGATCGGCGTACTGACAATAAACAAAATCCCGCTCATATTCGTGCACTACTCAAGTGTTAAGACGCCCGGAAAGCGCCTACAATAGCCGCTTCATTTTGGTAATACGAACCTCGCCATGGAATTTAGAAAGGCTTATCTGGCAGCACTCCTCGCTGTCACTGTAGTGGCCGGCTGCTCTACTAGCCCCTCATCCAAGACTAGGGTCTATGAAACCCCCGTCGTTGCGGCGCCCGATGGCCTCACAGAGACCCCGCCCGCACTGACAGCCGCCCGCAGTCAACTCGCCAGCATGGATGCAGACGAACGCATTGCCTCCACCCTGTCTTGGGCCTCTTCGTATCTCAATGAAAAGCAAGCGGCTGACGCCAATCAATTACTCTCAGATCTGAACCCCGAAAAACTCAACAGCGAACAACGCTTTGCCTGGTTACTGCTCAGCGGCCGGGCACAGCTTAGCCAGCAGCAAACAGAAAAGACGCTATCGCTGCTACAGCAACACCAAGAAGAGATATTGCAATACCCCGCCGAGCAACAGGCGCAACTCGACCTCCTACGTGCCGATGCCTTGGCCATGAAAGGGGAGCTGCTGAGCAGCCTACAGCAACGTATAGCCGCCCATCCATTACTCGGCGACGAGGATCAAGACTACAACCACAACATGACCTGGCAGCTGCTCATGCAGATGCCCAACACCGAGCTGGACGAGGCCATTGATAGCAGCAGTGGCGATCTGCGCGGCTGGTTGACGCTGGCTCAACTATACCGCGACCCGATTGCTGACCTGGATGCCCAAATTACTCGCCTGAACCAGTGGAGCAACCAGTGGCGAAGCCACCCGGCCATTGATAACGTCCCGCAGATGCTCGATGCACTTGAGAAAGCCGCCAGCCAACGGCCCAGTCAAGTGGCCATCCTGCTGCCGACCAGCGGCCCCTTGAAAAATGCTGGAGCCGCTTTGCAAGAAGGCATCATGACCGCTTTTTACCAACAACAGAAAAGCGGCCACACGCCAACTCTGCGCTTCTATGATTCTGGCAGTGACGATGTATTAGCGGTGTATCAACAGGCCATCACCGATGGCGCAGATTTCATCCTAGGCCCACTGTCCAAGGACAACGTGGCCACCATTGCCAGTCAAGGTACCCTGCCCGTTACCACCATGGCGCTGAATTACATCGAGACCGATAATCGCCCAGACAATTTCTTTCAATTCGGCCTTGCTCCAGAAGACGAAGCACGCCAAATCGCCAATCATGCTGCCCGCAATGGCGCCTTACAAGCTGGTGTTCTCTACCCGGAGGGGGAATGGGCCGCCCGCGTTGCCAACGCCTTTGCCAATCGCTGGCAGGAATTAGGCGGCTCGGTCACCATCACTCGCACCTACCAAGAAGGCCCCAGTATTGGAGAAACCGTCAAGGAAATGCTGCTGGTCTCTCAGAGCCAGCAACGCGGCAATGCCGTTAGCCGCTTCACCAGCTTAAAAATGGACAATCAGCCTCGCCGCCGTCAGGACATGGATTTCCTATTCTTGCTGGCCGACCCCAACCAAGGCCGCCAGGTGAAACCGGCTCTCAATTTCCACTACGCTAAAAATTTACCCGTCTACTCTACTTCCCTAATCTACAGCGGTGAAGAGGACCCACGACGGGACCAAGACCTAAATGGCATCCGCTTCGTAGACATGCCTTGGATTCTCACCGACGACAATCAAGCGCTACATGAGGCCGCCAACGAACAATGGCCGGATGGCCATGGCCGCTATGAGCGACTGTTTGCCATGGGGATCGACACCTATCGACTACAGGGCCGCCTATACTTGCTCAACGCACTGTCTTCCAGCGAGTTGCCCGGCGTCACAGGCAGGCTACACATGAAAAACCAGCGCATTGTTCGCGAGCTCAATTGGGCTGTCTTTTCTAGCGGCAAGGCAAAAACACTTCCACAAACCACCGAGGCAGCTCAAAACATCCCCCGTGCCATTACTTCGCAGTAAGAAAAATACCGGCCGCGACGCGGAGAAGCGCGCCGCCAAATGGCTGACTGGCCAGGGGTTAAGTATAGTGGAGAGAAATTTTCACTGCCGTCAGGGTGAGATCGACCTGATTCTTCTGGATCAGGAAACGCTGGTCTTCACCGAAGTTCGGTGGCGCAAGCATCAAAGTTACGGCGGCGCACTTGCCTCGGTGGATCAACACAAACAACGGCGCTTAATCAATGCGGCCCAGCATTTTCTAGCCCGCCACCCGGAGCACCATCATCGCCCCTGCCGGTTCGATGTATTAGGCATGGAACCAGACAGCCAACAGGCGGTCCTTTATCAATGGATACAAAACGCGTTTTATAGCGAATAAACTGAAAATTTTTAAAAAACGAACGACCAGAACATAGCGAACCGGACAATGAAGGGGCAATTATGAGCGTGGACCGTATCCGGCAACTGTTTGCCGAAAGCATAGAAACCAAAGCCAAAGCCGGCGAAGTGCTGCCCTCCGTTATAGAAGCGGCAGGTCAGGCCATGGTCGAATGCCTGCTCAATGGCGGCAAAATCCTCACCTGCGGCAATGGCGGTTCCGCCGGCGATGCCCAGCATTTCTCCTCAGAACTGCTTAACCGCTTCGAGATGGAGCGACCGGCCCTGCCCGCTATCGCACTCACCACCGATTCCTCCACGTTGACCTCCATTGCTAACGATTACAGCTACAACGAAATCTTCTCAAAGCAAATACGTGCCTTAGGCGGTAGTGGCGATATTCTTCTCGCAATCTCCACCAGTGGTAATTCCGCCAATGTGATTCAGGCTATTCAAGCCGCCCACGATCGCGAAATGCGTGTTGTCGCTATGACCGGCAAGGAAGGTGGCGAAATGGTTAACCTGTATGGTCCCAACGATATCGAAATTCGGGTGCCCGCCACGTCAACCGCTCGCATCCAAGAGGTTCACCTCCTAGTCATCCATGCGCTGTGCGATTACATCGACCAACAGTTGTTCGGGGGCCAGTAATGCTCGCTCGTTTCATCTCGTACCCAGTCATTACCGCACTGGTGCTATTGCTCTCACTGACCCCTGGCTGCACTTCATTATCCAAGGGTATGTCGGATCAACCCACCGATCAGGATCATGGCTCTCGCACCTTTGGCGCCTTCGTGGAAGACGGTAACATTGAACGCAAAGTGGCGGTCAACCTGGCTCGCGCCAGCGCCGAACTGGATGAGTCTCGCATTGTGGTAGTCAGCTACAATGGCAATGTTCTGTTGGCTGGACAAGTTGCCAGCGAAGACCTAAGCACCCAGGCAGAAAATATTGCCCGCAAGGTGCGCCATGTACGCAATGTGCACAACGAACTACAAATCGTGGGCTCTGGTTCTTTCTTGGCCCGCACTAACGACACCTGGCTCACCAGCAAAATTAAAAGCCGACTCCTGATAAACGGTGATGCGCCGGGCTGGCGAACCAAAGTTGTCACGGAAAACGGCGTAGTCTACTTAATGGGCCTGCTTACCCATGCCGAAGCAGAGGCGGTAGTAGCACAGGTGCAGAAAGTGTATGGCGTACAGAAAATAGTAAAAATCATTGAATATATAGATTAAGCGCTCCGCATCGGCAGCGCGCTCGATGCCGCCTCATGCCGCACCTTCGGAAAACAAAAAGCCCGCTTACTGAGCGGGCTTTTTGTTTTTGCATAACGCATATTACGTACAGCGCTTCACTTAACCACCTTCAAGTGACTGACCTTCCCTCTGCCTTCGTCTTTCTTTTCAAGCTCAGGAGTAGTCGGAGTCGGTGGCTCTGGCGGGT
This sequence comes from Alcanivorax sp. 97CO-5, assembly GCF_000524665.1. Taxonomy (NCBI): domain Bacteria; kingdom Pseudomonadati; phylum Pseudomonadota; class Gammaproteobacteria; order Oceanospirillales; family Alcanivoracaceae; genus Alcanivorax; species Alcanivorax sp. 97CO-5. The sequence goes on along the minus strand of NZ_KI965903.1, from coordinate 175,429 downwards.
CTACCGGGTCAAACGCCATACCTTGACCATTTTCACGGGCGAAGATCGCCACCACAGCATTTATCGGCACCCGAATCGTCATGGGCATACCGCCAAAACGCGCAGAAAAAGCGATCTCATCATTATCCGCCACAAACTGAGTCACGGCGCGTGGAGCGATGTTCAGAACGATTTGACCGTCCTGGACAAAATCCTGTGGCACTTCCACACCCGGGAAACCGGCATTCACTGCCAAATGGGTGGTCAAGCCATTGTCGCAGATCCACTCGTGGATCGCCCGTATCAGATACGGGCGATTGGACGTCATTTCGGACATAACTACAGCGGGTTACGCAGTTCGCGTTCGGCGTCTGTCAGGCTAGCCTGGAACGCATCACGGTCGAACAAACGCTCGGCATAATCCAGCAGCGGCTTCACCTGCTTGGCAGGCAGCTCAATACCCAAAGCTGGCAACCGCCACAGAATCGGGGCGACCACACAATCTACCAACGTAAACTCTTCACTCATGAAGTATGGCAGTTCGCTGAAAATCGGTGCGGTAGCAATGATCGCTTCACGCAGCTCTTTGCGACGCTTATTGAGGCTGGTTTCTTTCTCTTCACCGGCGAGAATCGCATCCACATGACCGCACCAATCACGCTCTACCCGGTGAATCAGCAGGCGACTTTGTGCCCGTGCCACCGGGTAAACTGGCAACAACGGAGGATGAGGGAAACGCTCGTCCAAATACTCCATGATCACCGTGGACTGAAACAGAGTCAGCTCACGATCAACTAACGTGGGCACTTCGTTGTAGGGGTTCAGCGAAGCCAGATCTTCCGGCTTGTTGTTACTGTCCACATCAACGATATCGACCGTGACCCCTTTTTCTGCCAGCACGATACGCACGCGGTGGCTGTAATGATCTTCCGGGGAAGAAAAGAAAGTCATTGAAGAACGCTTGGTCACCACACCCATTGTCGAATCATCTCCGCACTAGTGATCTATAACAGAAACAGGGTAACCGCTTACACGGATACCCTGTTCAACGCTGGAAGCCAACACTGAGGTATCAGTGTACGTCTTTCCAGTATTCCTTTTTAAGCAGGTAAGCCGGGATCAACAGGATGCCCAAGAACAGCAGCACATAAACCCCAAGACGTTCACGCTGCGGACGAACCGGCTCCGCGGTGTAGGTCAGGAAGTTAGTGATGTCACCCATCGCCTGCTTGAACTCATCTTCGCCCAGCTCGTCCTCCAAGCCCGCCATCACGTGGGGCATGCCCACACTCGGGAAGACATGGTTATTGTAACCAAATGGACGAGACTCATCTTCGTAGAAGTTGATCAGGTATGAATACACCCAATCCGAAGATCGGTACCGGGTCACCATGGTGAGATCCGGCGGAGCATTACCAAACCACTTCTTCGCATCGTCCTGGTCCATGGCGTTATGCATCTGGTCGCCGAACTTGTCGCTGACAAAGTTCAGATTCTCCATCACCAACTCTTCTGGCATTTCCAGATCTTCCGCCATGCGGCTGTAACGCTGGTACTGCAGAGTATGACAACCCATGCAGTAGTTAACGAACAACTTAGCACCATTTTGCAGGCCAACCTTATCTTGCAGGTTTACCGGCGCTTTAACCACGTACTCGTTGTGGCCACCGCCAGCCGCGAACGCGACCAACGGCAGGCAGCTGAAAAGAATAACCGCTAGTTTCTTCATCAGTGTCCCCCCGTTACCCGTTCCGGAACCGGCTTGGATTTCTCGAATTTATGCACAAACGGCATGATTAGTAAAAAGTAGCTGAAATAATAGATCGTGCCGAACTGCGCCATCATGGTCTTACCCGGAGTGGCCGGCTGGGTACCAAAATACCCCAACATCAAGAAGTCGAGCACGAACAATGCCATGAACAACTTGCTCAACCCTCCGCGATAACGAATGGACTTAACCGGGTGACGATCCAACCAGGGGATGACGAACAGGATCACAATAGCGCCACCCATTGCCACCAAACCCCACGCCTTGGAAGACATGATGAAATCGATGGTTGTGGCTCGCAGCATGGCGTAATAAGGACCGTAATACCAAACCGGCGCAATATGATCAGGGGTTTTCAGCGGGTTAGCCGGCTCAAAGTTCGGCTTCTCCAGCAGATAACCACCACCATCCGGGAAGAAGAAAATCACCACGGCAAAGATCATTAGGAAGACGATCACGCCAGGCAGATCCTTCACGGTGTAGTAAGGGTGGAACGGAATACCATCAACCGGCACGCCATTCTCATCTTTGTTCTGCTTGATTTCCACGCCATCCGGATTGTTGGAACCCACTTCATGGAGCGCCAGGATGTGCAACACAACCAACGCCAGCAACACAATCGGAATTGCGACAACATGCAAAGCAAAGAACTTGTTCACTGTAGCGGTGGACAACAAATAGTCACCACGCACCCAGGTAGTTAGGCCTTCACCAATTTCCTTGGCTTCCGTCGCACTAATGAACGGCAACAGATCAAACGGGATGGCTCCCGCCAGGGAAATGATCACCTGTGCGCCCCAGTAAGACATATTGCCCCATGGCAGCACGTAACCGAGGAAACCCTCAGCCATCAGAGCCAAGTAGATCAGCATACCAAAGATCCATACCAGCTCCCGTGGCGGCTTGTACGAGCCGTACATCAGGCCACGGAACATATGGATATAGATTACTGCGAAGAACGCAGACGCGCCGACCGCATGCATGTAACGGATCAACCAGCCCCACTCCACATCACGCATGATGTACTCAACAGAGGCAAAGCCTTCGTTTGGAGAGAAGAACATGGTCAACCAAATGCCGGTCAGCAACTGATTAATGAGCACGACCAGAGAGAGAACACCGAAGTAGTACCAAAAGTTAAAGTTCTTCGGCGCATAGTATTCGGACATGTGCCGCTTATAAGAGTCCACCACGGGCAGACGGGCATCTACCCAATCGACAACGCGATTCACCATTCCCATCATGCCTTAGTCTCCCCTTCCTCAGAGCCGACGATAACGACAGCTTCGCTCAGGTACGAATGTGGCGGCACCACCAGGTTGGTCGGCGCAGGAACACCCTTGTAAACCCGGCCAGCGAAATCAAACTTGGAGCCATGGCACGGGCAGAAGAAGCCCCCGAATTCCAGCTCGACCGTAGGCTGTTCCTCAAACAAAGGAGAACACCCCAGGTGAGTACAGGTACCCACAAGCACCAAGTATTCTTTTTTAATTGAACGCCATTCGTTCCTGGCGTAATCAGGCTGCTGATCCATTTCTGACGCAGGGTCACGCAGCTTTTCATCCAGCTGAGGCAGAGTATCCAGCATATTTTCCGTGCGACGCACCACCCAGATGGGCTGGCCCCGCCATTCTTCTACTACGCGCTGTCCTGCTTCCAGCCGACCAATATCCACTTTTACCGGCGCACCGGCATTCTTGGCTTTGGCACTGGGTTGCCAGGACTTCACGAAAGGTACAGCCACGCCAACGGCTCCTGCGGCACCAATTGCCGAAGTTAAACCGATCAGGAAAGTGCGGCGGCTGCTATTAACACCGTCGTTGCTCATTGAGATGTTCTCCCCTTAGATCCCACGCTCGGGGTTAGTCCGAGACTCGAGGTTTATCCTCGCGTTACGGGCGGAGTAAGGCGGCGCAAATGGTAAAGAAAAAGCCCACACCTGACAACAGGTTATTACTCCGCCAGAAGCGCTAAACAGCTGATTCGAACACAAAAAAGCCCAGCAATGCTGGGCTTTTTTGTGAATCTGCAGTGCTTGAAGCTTAACGCTTGGAGAACTGCGGACGACGACGCGCCTTACGCAGACCCACTTTCTTACGTTCCACTTCACGCGCATCACGTGTCACATAGCCTGCACGACGCAGCTGACCACGCAGCTCACCGTCATACTCCATCAGCGCACGGGTGATACCGTGGCGGATGGCGCCAGCTTGACCGTTATTGCCGCCACCACTTACGGTAACGAGCACATCAAACTTATCAGTCGCTTCTACCAGTTCCAGAGGCTGACGAACAACCATCTGGTTGGTTTTACGACCAAAATATACATCCAGCGGGCGACCATTAACACTGATCTTGCCACTGCCCGGACGCAGAAAAACGCGAGCGGAAGAGGTCTTGCGGCGACCGGTTCCGTAGTTGGTTTCTACAGTTGCCATCGACAAACCCCTTAAATTTCCAGCTGCTGCGGCTGCTGAGCGGCATGCGGATGCTCAGTGCCAGCGTAAACTTTCAGTTTGCGGAACATGGCGCGGCCCAGCGGGTTACGCGGCAGCATGCCCTTGATCGCCTTTTCGATGATCATCTCAGGTTTTTCTGCCTGCAGAGTCGCAAAGTTGGCTTCTTTCAAGCCACCCGGGTAACCGGTGTGACGATAATACATTTTGTCTGACGCTTTCTTACCGGTAACGGCCACTTTATCGGCGTTGATCACAACAATGTAATCACCGGTGTCGACATGTGGAGTAAACTCCGGCTTGTGCTTACCGCGCAGACGGCTGGCGACTTCAGTAGCCAACCGACCCAACGTTTTGCCGGAGGCGTCTACCACATACCAGTCGCGCTTTACGCTTTCCGGTTTTGCGCTGTAGGTCTTCATGGAATTCTGCCCTAAATTCAATATGTTACGGGTAGCAAACACCCACCGGCGACAGTTACGCCGGGCAAGAGAGCGCGAATTCTACCCAAGCCCCCCAAAGAACACAAGCGGTTCACTGGCATTTGTTGTCATGACACTAAGTCCCCCTTAGCTAAGGCCATTCTCCGCCCTGCAAAAGGATCATTGTGAACCCGCCCCTGCCATGTTGTGATTGAGCGTAACTCTACACCTTTGCCCCACCCTTTTTAAAGGAACAAACAATGCAACATCGTCGTCTCGGGCGCACGGATCTTAAGGTAAGCGCCCTCTGTCTAGGCACCATGACCTGGGGAAGCCAGAACACCGCACAAGAAGGTCATGCCCAGATGGACATGGCTCTAGATCATGGCATTAATTTTTTTGATACTGCCGAAATGTATGCTGTGCCCGCCAGCCCGGATACCTCTTTTCGCACCGAGACCATCATTGGCGAATGGTTTGCGCGCACCGGTCAGCGAGATAAAGTTGTACTGGCCACTAAGGCCGCCGGCCCCGGTGAGTACGTTAAACATATCCGCGGCGGTCCGCGGTTCAGCGCGAAAAGCTTGCAGGACGCCGCGGAAGGCAGCCTCAATCGGCTACAAACCGATGTGATCGACATCTATCAGCTGCACTGGCCTGAACGCACCACCAACTTCTTCGGCCAGTTGGGCTATAAACATCGAGAGGGCGAAGAAGGCATCGCCATCAGCGAAACCGTTGCTGGCCTGAAAGCGCTGGTGGATACGGGGAAAATTCGCCACTGGGGCCTTTCCAATGAAACCCCTTGGGGCACCATGACCTTCATTCATGAAGCAGAAAAAATCGGCCTGGCGCCTCCGGTCAGCATTCAAAACCCCTATTCACTGCTCAACCGTAGCTTTGAGGTGGGCTTGGCAGAAATCGCCCATCGGGAACAAGTCGGATTGCTGGCTTACTCGCCGCTCGCGTTCGGTATGCTCAGCGGCAAATACCGCAATGACCAGTGGCCGGAAGGCGCCCGCCTCACGCTGTTCAAACAATTTGCGCGCTACAGCAATCCCCAAGCTATCGCTGCCACTGAAGCCTATTGCGAACTAGCCAGTGAACGAGGCATCAGCCCAGCCCAACTCGCCTTGCAATTTGTCACCACACGCCCCTTCGTGACCAGCAACATCATTGGTGCCACCACCCTCGCGCAACTGGAAGAGAACCTGAAAAGCATCGACGTACCCTGGGACAAAGATTTGGAAAAAGCGCTAAACGCGATTCACACCCGTTTCCCGTACCCAGCACCCTAACCAGAGTCACTAAATGCACCATGCCGCATTGATGCTGACCTCGATAATGGAATCGTAGGTCGAAAATCGCTTTAGCCGATTTTCGACCTACCAGCCCCAACCTTCTCCTAACCAATAAAAGACGATTGGCGGTAGCTTTACATACATGCCGATGTTAATGCTGTTAACGTAACCTGGAAGCAACATACCCAGAGCCGCATACCATCATGGTGTCCCCCACTCGCAAGCCCATGGCCAAAGCGACAGCGCCATCATCGGCTTTGCTGCCTTGTACCAACAGTTATTAGCCGTGAATCAGCATTCACTCGACGCGGCCCTAATCAACACCCTCCTATCGGGCGCCGCAACTCAGAGGTAAGGATGTGATAGCCTGTGCCGCAATCGACGCCATTGTTGACGGCCTTTTCATCACCGTAGCCATCAGCAGCTTAAAAGGCCTGCCGCTGTCGAAAAAATGTTCGTGGGCGAAGCTATGCACCTGCCTTTCTGGTTCACTTTTGGGATTCTCAGCCCCGTGGCCATCCCGTTGGCACTGTACACCCGCCGCACCGTGGTACGGCTACCCGAAGCCGACGGCGAGCCCTTGGGCCAGTGGGGCCATGGCGCCCCAGCCCATCGCTTACTGGTAGTCGGCGAGTCCACAGCGGCAGGCGTGGGCGTCCTTCACCACCATCAGGGACTGGCCAGCCAACTGGCCCTACAGCTGCACCAACAATCCGGGCAGGCGGTAGCCTGGCACACCTTTGGCGTTAACGGCATCCGTGTGGAGGAACTACTCGCCCGCCTTGCTGACACGGCCCTACCTCCAGTGGATCAGATATTCATCAGCATGGGAGTTAATGACACCACAGGCTTCACTTCCCGGCGCCGCTATCGCATAGGGTTACTGCAGCTGATTGAGGCACTGAGCAAGCAACATCCCCACATCCGAATAACCTTACTCGCCGTGCCCCCCATGCATAAATTTACCGCCCTTCCCATCCTGCTCAGGCAGCTACTCGGCTGGCGCGCCCGACAACTGGATCAACAGCACCGTCGCGTGGCCCGCAATGTCAGCCTCGCGCGCTACCTCGATTATCCTGCTCTGCAAGACCCTGCCCTGCTCGCTAAAGACGGCTACCACCCAAACGCCAGCGGCTACCGAGCCATGGCAGCCGCACTGACAGAACAAAAGAGCAGCAAACAAAAAACGTGACTCCTGCACCTACTCCTGAAGGGCGCCCAGTCCACAGTAACACCCCGCCACGGAGCCTCCCGGTGCACCAATGACGGCAGCCGGGTCATCCGCGGCTTTTAGAGCAACCTGATCACAACGACCGATGCGTTGCATGTTGCGTGAACAGTGCAGTAATTACATCGCGGCAAAAAAAAAGCGAACCCTAAGGCTCGCTTTTCTACTTCTGCCATCCCGCTGGTTTTAGAAACGATAGCTCAGCTGAGCACCGATAATATCGGCATCCAACTCAAAGTCTCCTTTCAGCAAGCCTCGTTCAGTCAGGTTTGTCTCTGCATCGTCAATGAAGATATGGCTATAAACCACATCAATGGTCATATTATCTGTTGGGTTAAAGCCTGCCCCAATAGACACACCGATTTTGTCTGAGTCTGGCGAGGCGGGAGAGCGATTCTCACTGCTCTGAGTGGAGTTCTCTTTATAGACACCACCTCGCAATACCGTTCCTTTGGCAAGCACATGCCGCACACCGGCAGAGAAACGGGTTGTATCACCCCAACCAAATTCCTGCACCGCCGGGCTTGGAATCGGCGCACCCGAGTGATCGACTACAAGCTCATCAAGGCTACTCCACTCCATCCACTCAACGCCGAATAAAATTTGTGTTCGCTCAGAAAGGTCCCCGGCATATGAAAATTGAGCTGACGCAGGCAAATCCACAGAGGTGCTCCCACTGTATTTACCCGCTAAGGCTGTAGCTACCGGCAATGGCTGCCCACTAGCCACCAAGGGCAAGGGGGAGAAGGTAATGTCGCCATCAAGGTCATACTCCACGGCTGAGCGATACGCCAAACCAAAGTGGTTGTTATCATCAGCATCAAACACCAAGCCGACGTTCCAACCATAGGCATCATCGTCCCCTTCAAGTCGGGTAAACGAGCTTTCAAGATCGGCCTCAAGACGCTGGTAACTAACCCCGACCCCCAGACGAAGACGATCCGTTACCTGAACACCCAACGCTGGGTTAATGTTATAAGCCTTTAGATCAGACATGGTGGCATAGCGGTCACCCGTCGTCGGAGACAGTGGCGCCAAAGGATCGGTAGCCACAGAGCCCCAGTTATCTTCATAGTCAATTTTCGAGCCAAAGGGAGCATTTATCCCCAAGCCAAACGTCATTTTATCACTGAGGGGAATAGCCAAAAACGCGCTTCCTACCACTGGGCTAAAATCTTCAAAATCACCGGGGCCCGAACCGCCCTCGGCTTTAAAGCTCGTATCGATGATGACTTGCTGAACAGCCGCTGTAATTTCTGTTTTCTTCAAGCCTGCCAATGTGGCCGGGTTATACCATTGATTTGACGCATTTTCGCTCAGTACTGCCGCGCCAGCAAAAGCGGTACCTTGCGCAGAAACAGATTGCTCACTGACAGCAAAACCTGTAGCTATCGCTTGCGTCGATAAAGCCGCAAAGGCTGAACCGATTAGTAGCGCACCTGTTTTTTTCATTGTTGTTCTCCTTCTTCCTAGAATTATTAGCTTACACGCAAGACCATCCCTCAATCTGAGTTCACTTACACTTATACACAACTTAGGCGAATAACAGCAACACCTCGATCACCTAATACTTTCCTATTAGCCCATTTTTTTGTAAAATATCCGCCATTGACAATGAGGCGGCCCGCTATCACGGCCAAAGAAAATCCTTTGTGGCAGCCCCCGATGGAGATATCCATGCATTAGGCAACCGCAAAAAGACAAAAAAAAGGGCTGCCGAAGCAGCCCTTTCATTTTGACCTGACCCGGAATTAATCGGCCAGCACCGCCTTGGCGATAATACCTTTCATAATTTCGTTGGTGCCGCCGTAAATCCGCTGCACCCGTGAATCTGCAAACATGCGGGCAATCGGGTATTCCCACATGTAACCGTAACCACCGTGCAACTGTAGGCATTCATCAATCACTTCACACTGCAGATCGGTAATGTAGTACTTACCCGCCGCAGCCGTAGGAATATCCAGCTCTTTTTTCAGGTGCAGCTCCAAGCAACGATCCACATAGGCTCGCGCCACTTCAAGCTTGGTATGCATTTCGGCAATTTTGAACTGGGTGTTCTGGAAGCCAGCGATAGGCTTACCAAAGGCCTTTCTTTCTTTCACATATTCAATGGTATGCGCCAATGCAGACTCGGCCATGGCCAGGCCACCAACGGAGATACCAAGGCGTTCCTGGGGCAGCTCTTTCATCAGATAAATAAAGCCCATGCCCTCTTCACCCAACAGGTTCTCTGCCGGTACGCGCACATCCTGGAAGAACAGCTCGGAGGTATCTTGGGCTTTCATGCCGACTTTCTTCAGATTCTTACCTTTCTCGAACCCTTCAGAGTCGGTTTCTACCACAAACAAGCTAATGCCCTTGGCCCCTTTAGTCGGGTCGGTCTTTGCCACCACAATGACGATATCTGCATTCTGGCCATTAGTGATGAAGGTTTTAGAGCCGTTTAGCACATAATGGTCACCGTCTTTTATTGCCGTGGTTTTCACACCTTGCAAATCAGAACCGGCACCGGGCTCTGTCATGGCGATGGCACCAATCATTTCACCGGTAACCATTTTCGGCAGATACTTCTGCTTCAATACTTCTGAGCCATTATGCTCAATGTAAGGCGCCACGATTTCCGTGTGCAGCCCCCAACCGATGCCAGTGAGGCCCAGCTTGGAAATTTCTTCATTGATCACCACGCTGTAAAGGAAGTCAGCGCCAATACCGCCATACTCCTCACTCACCATCGGACATAGGAAACCCTGCTCGCCAGCCTTTAACCATACGTCTTTGGGGACCACGCCTTGCTGCTCCCATTCTTCATTGAATGGCACGGCTTCGTTTTCAAGAAATTTGCGGACGGTATCGCGAAAAGTTTCGTGGTCAGAACTAAATAGCGTACGGGGAATCATCATGCTCTCCGGTAGTCAGGTTATCGGGGGGGCCCACGCCGGGCTGGCAGGGGTAGAGAATGCTCCATAATGTTGATAGAGCTTGCCGTTGAGCAATGACCAAAACGCTCACCCCCACGGCCAGTGATGAAAACCGGACAATGACCTTGCAACCACAAGCTGATCAGGCGCGGTGTTCGCGCCCTAAATATTCGGAGGATTGCATCTCCTGAAGGCGAGAACAGGTACGCTCAAATTCGAAATCCAAACGCCCTCCGGCATAGATATCCTCAATGGGCACTTCTGCGGTGATCACAAGCTTCACCGCACGGTCGTAGAATTCATCCACCAGATTGATGAATCGCCGGGCCATATCGTCCTTACTGGCCCCCATTTGCTCCACATTGGCGAGCAATACCGTGTGGAATTCACGAGCGATTTCGATGTAATCCGTCTGGCTGCGCGGACCATCGCACAACTCCTTGAACTCAAACCAGACCACATCATCAGCGCAGATAACAGTGGCGATCTTACGGCCTTCAATAAGCACATTGCCACGATCACGATGCCGGGAGTGATCCTGTTCCAATGTCTCGAAACGCTCCTGAAGAAACGCATCGGCCCCTTTCCCCAAAGGGCAGTGATAAAGCTCCGCCTGTTCCAGTAGCCGCAAGCGGTAGTCGTTCCCCCCATCCACGTTCAACACTTGAGTGTGCTCTTTAAGCAAATCAATGGCGGGAAGAAAGCGAGCCCGTTGCAGCCCATCCTTGTATAAACCATCTGGCTCAATGTTAGAGGTGGCAACCAGGGTTACACCGTTGGCAAACAGTTCCTGCATCAGGCCGGCCAGGATCATCGCATCGGTGATATCTGTAACGAAGAATTCGTCAAAACACAGCACCCTAGCCTGGCTGGCAAACTTGCGAGCGATACTGATCAGTGGGTTTTTTTCCCCCTGCCGTTCACGCATTTCACGATGCACCTTCTGCATGAAGCGATGAAAATGCATGCGACGCTTTTCCTCGAACGGCAGCGTCTGGAAAAAAACATCCATCAGATAGGTTTTTCCACGACCTACTCCCCCCCACATATACAAGCCCATCTGGGGCCGTGCTTTACGGAAACGCCCAAATAGCCCTCCCGAGGCAGGCTCTGCAAGTAATCGATGATAAAGCTCATCCAGCGCGGCGACCGCCCGCTCTTGGGCCGGATCCTGAAAGAAGTCAGCTCGCTCTAGGTCGGCCTTATATTGCTCAAGAGGGGTCATGGTTCGCAAACCTGCCACTATGTAGTAGTTGAAACCGGTTCCGGGCCTGAAATAGGCCCCACAAGGGGCGGTCAATGTAGCGCTGAGGCCACCAACTGACAACCGGCAGAGAGTGAAATTCACTCATAGAGCGACAGCGCTTAGCGAGGCAGGTGGCTGGCCGCCACTTGTTTTAAGTCCACCAACTTGCCGTGAAAAAAGTGGCCGCAATCGGGGAAGCGCAACAAATCGGGAGCTAATGGGGTTTGCTCTGCCCAGCGATACACCTGCTCAGCCGGGACGACTTCATCATCATCTCCCTGCACCACCGTCACCGGGCAGCCGGTGTCTTCAATTTCATCAAATGGGTAATGGTGTACCGGAGGCGCCACCAACAACAGCTCCCGAGCGGGCACCCCGTTAGCCTTGAGAATTTCCGCCCCACGCGCCGCAACGAAACTGCCAAACGAAAAGCCCGAGAGCCAGAGTGGCAATTGCGGATACTTGTGTGTCAGCCAGCTATGGATGGCCAGCAGATCTTCGGTTTCCCCAATGCCATCACTGTAAGCTCCCTGGCTTTCACCCACACCACGAAAGTTGAAACGCACCACCACAGCGCCTTCATCACGGGCCAAGCGGGCCAGGGTCGTCACCACCTTGTTATCCATGGTGCCCCCGAACAGCGGATGCGGATGGCAGACAATGGCGACGAACGGCGGCGCCTCACTACCGTACTCCACCACCACCTCTAACTCCCCTGCTGGTCCGGGTAAAGTTTGCCGTTGTGCCATCATTTTCTACTCCTGTTCCATCCTTTTACGCCTTTCACCCTTGGCGATTGCGCAGCTCTGTGCTGCAATAGCCAAAGCGTTATCGCCAGCGTCTTGGCGATACCTTACAGGAGTATGCCATGGATATGCTGACAACTGGGGTGCTGTGCTTTGCTGCCGGCGTGGTAACAGGTGCAGGACTGCTTTTCTGGTTGTTACCGGCACGGCGGCAAGCCGGCCAATTGATTCGCGATCGCGACGAGGCTCGTCAGGCACTGAATCATTATCGGGACAAAGTGGATGACCATTTTCTTCAGACCGCTGATCTGGTCAACGATATGACCCAGGCCTATCGCTCCGTGCACGAGCATTTATCGAAAGGGGTGCAAGTACTGTGCTCCGAAGTAGGCCGTAAGCGAGCCGTCGCCAAGTCTCTGGATTCCGCTCCGGGCAACGACAACAGCGAGCCCATGACACCGCCACTGGACTACGCGCCCAGCGCCAAAGGGACGCTATCAGAAGACTTTGGCCTGCAACAGAAACCCACGGGCCCTTTTGCTCCCGTAGATGTAGCAGACAACCCGTTACCAGACATAGTGGTGCAGCCGCCTCGGGATTATGCCGACGGCGACACGCAAGATACCGACACCACCAGCAACAAGACACCTGGCTGATTCCGGCAACGTTGCCATAACAACGCCAACCAGCAGACACAAAAAGCCCGCATCAGCGGGCTTTTTGTTAGATTCCACCAAATACTACCTGGCTGAGAGCCCTGGCTCATGGCTGAATAATCGGTCCGTTCCAATTTTACTTTCTCAAAGCCCTGTAAGCCGACGTAATACCGCCACATCACCATCATTGAGCGGCTTACCCAGCTTGTACCGGACATCAGCACACAGTCTGCCGCTTCGTGCGGGCAGGTACGCATGGAGGCTATGGTGCCGCACTTGTTGCACCAGAAGGTTCAGTCGTTCTTCAGCGGCTGGGAGATCAACGCGTCGTCAGCAATCTTGTCGAAAACGTAATAAGCGTCGAGCGGACCGTAGTAATCGCCAACACCCCACGCTTCACACTTTCCCTTCAAGACGTATAGCAAAGCCTTATGAATCAAATAGGGCTGGCACCCGCATTCGCACCGGCGCGCTTTCCACTTCAATCTCTGCAGGCAAGCTGCCCGCCGGGTCACCGTCTGCCTGGATTGGCTCATTCTGGTTTTCGCAACGGATATGCACCCGCTGGGCACGCAGGCTGGCCACGCCATCCACCCGCTCCATACGCCCGAATAACAAGGCGATCAGGCAGCGTAACAAGAACCGTACTCCCTGCTTCTGAAATAACAGCACTTGGACCTGCGGGCGCAGAATATTGGCTTCGCGGCTCAACACGAAACTGCCGCCATAGTGGCGGCCGTTGGTAATGATGGCCGAGAAACAATCCAGCGGCCGACCATCTACTTCCACCCGGTAGTGACTCTGGCCGTAACGGCCAATCTGGCCAAGCATGGATTGCACATAGGCCAGCTTGCCGAAGCGTTCTTTAATGCCTAGGTTCACTCCGTTTACCACCCAGGCATCGTAGCCGACCCCGCACATCATGAGAAACCGTCGGCCGTTCAAACGCGCCGGCGTCACCGATACACTTTTACCCTGCACCACCACCTGAGCGGCCTGTTCCGGCTTTTTCGGCAGTTCCAGCTCCTTGGCCAGCACATTGGCTGTACCGGTAGCGAAAACGCCCAGCGCGACGCCGGCGGCTAGCCCATTGAGCACTTCATTGGTGGTACCATCGCCGCCCACGGCCACCACGCAATCGCCCTGGTCTGCCAGCCCCTTGAGATAATCAGTAGCATCGTGGGGGCCTTTGGTATGGTACTGGCACACCGTCGCGCCCAGGCGCTCCAGTTCAGCCACAAATCGGTAAAGCAGCGCTTCCCTTCCGCCGCCGGCAGCCGGGTTATAAATCACAGTGACTTTCATCAGACAGGAAACCCTCGTACTACTCCCGGTTCAAGCCGGGTTATCGATATCAATAAAGGTATGCTCGATACCATAATGATCACTAAGCCACTGCCCTAGCGCCATGGCGCCATAACGTTCGGTGGCATGGTGACCACAGGCAAAATAGTGCATCCCGGTTTCCCGGGCAAAATGGGTGGTCGGTTCTGAAATTTCGCCACTCAGGTAAGCATCCACGCCCTTGCTCTGAGCCTTTTCGATAAACCCCTGGGCTCCGCCAGTGCACCAGCCGATGGTTTCAATTTCATCCCCAGGATCACCAATATGCAGTGGTGTACGCCCCAGTACCGCTTCCACATGGGCCGCGAATTCCGACGCGCTCATAGGGCTATCCAGCCGCCCCACATTGCCGATAGGTCGAGGGGAGTCATCGAGCCCTCCCTCGGTGGTCAGACCCAACCGTCGAGCCAGCTGCGCATTGTTACCCAGCGTCGGATGGGCATCCAATGGCAAATGGTACGCAAACACGTTGATATCATGCCGTAGCAGGGTTTGCAGCCGCTGTTTCTTCATGCCTCGAATCTGCTGGCTTTCCCCTTTCCAGAAATAGCCATGATGCACCAGAATCGCATCCGCTTCTTCTACTATGGCAGCATCAATGAGTGCTTGGCAGGCCGTCACCCCGGATACCACACGGTGTATCTGCTCGCGGCCCTCCACCTGCAAACCATTAGGGCAGTAATCCTGAAAACAGTCCACCGCCAGTTCCTGGTCGAGCAGAGACAACATGTAATCGCGCTTGAGCATGGCACCTACCGGAAGGTCGGAAAGTATAAATATGGTCACAGAACCCGTGATCGTCGATCACCGCGCCAACCCGATCATCGGCTGCACGGTGTAAGCTAATCTATGACTATGCGCTGTCGAGAGCATAGCAATAGGGGGCGTGCGGCCGTTTGTCGCAGTCAGCGGGTGGTAGCAATCGCCCTTCACAGGTTCTACTATTGCGCGCAGTTTACCTATCTGACCCCACACTTGTCTCGCAGAGGCCCTTCACCAGGCTACTCACGAAAAGGGGAACCGCATAACGAGGGCATTACCGGTGATCAAACTGCTTCGTTTTCTGGCCGGCCCGGTGCTCACCGGCCTAGCCGTCGGCCTTGTCGCCCTCTGGTGGTACCAGTGGGGCCCAAACGCCGCACCGGCACAGCATGACACCGGCGTGGCCAGCTACGCTGGTGCGGTGAACCATGCGGCCCCAGCAGTGGTGAACATCTATACCACCCAGATTATTACCAATGAAGAGGTGGCCAAAGACCCCCTGTTCAATCGATTCATGGAACAGCCCCGCCGCGAACGCGCCCTGAGCAGCCTAGGCTCAGGGGTGATTGTCGATGATAGCGGCTATGTGCTGACCAGTTATCATGTGATACGCGATGCCGATGAAATTCTGGTGGCCTTGCGCGATGGCCGTGATGCTCCTGCCCGGGTGGTGGGCACAGACTCGGAAACGGACCTGGCACTGCTGCATATTGCTTTGGAAAACTTGCCCGAAGTGGAACTCAACGGCAATGGCCCGGTACAGGTCGGCGACGTGGTACTGGCCATCGGCAACCCGCTGGGCGTGGGCCAGACCGTATCCATGGGCATTGTCAGCGCCACCGGCCGCAGCCATTTGGGGATCGCCACCTTCGAAAACTTTATCCAGACCGACGCGGCCATTAACCGAGGCAACTCCGGCGGTGCACTGATCGATACCCGCGGCCATTTGATCGGTATCAATACCGCCATCCTCTCCGCCGACGGTAGCTGGCAGGGCATCGGCTTTGCCACCCCTGCATCCATTGCCAGAGAAGTGATGGACGATTTGATTGACCACGGCCGAGTGATTCGCGGTTACTTGGGCGTCACCGTGCAGGATATGACGCCCTCGCTGGCCGAAAGCTTTGGCGTGGAAGACGTGCGCGGAGGCGTAGTAACCGAGGTGGTAGTCGATAGCCCTGCCCATAAAGGCGGCTTACAGCCCGGTGATGTGCTAGTGGGTATCAACGGTGACATCATGGCCGATGGCTATGAAGCGATGAATCGGATCGCGGGTATGAAGCCTGATGACAAGGTGACGCTAGAGGTTATCCGTAACCGTCAGCCGGTATCCGTAGACGTGGTCATTGGTACCCGCCCACCAGCGGAAACCGATTAAAGAGTTGAAGGCTGAAATGCGCATAGACATAGCCTGTTCGTTTGGTGCCAACAGGTAACGCCAGCAGGCCGCGCTCAAACTTTTTAACGTTGGGCGCGGCCTGTTGGCTTAAAACGTAGCCTCTACACCGTTGCCCGTTTCAATTTTCAACGTTGATCTCTCCTCACAACCCTTCTACACCGCTCAGAATTGCATCTTCAGGGTAGCGAATTTCGAAACCTTGTTTGAGGCTTTCTTCGCCCCCGGCGGGCAAGGTGAACTGCCATCGTTGCAGTCCTTTCACGCCACTCACATCCTTGGCATCTGCGGCCTTGCCCTTGGCTGTGATAGTAATATTGTCGTTTCCGGCGACCGGAAGTCGATCCAACAAATTCACCGTCACGGCCTTATCGTAATGGGACGACAGAGTAATATTCTTCAACGCAGAGAGCGTGCTTTCTTTATTGATCAAGCCCACCTCTCCTTGCTGTGAGGGTTCGCGCACCACCGCAATCTGCAAGCGCGGATCATCACCGAAACTCATCTTCACGTGCTCGCCCTGCTTAATACTGTTGCCGCGGTAATAACGGGCCAAGCGTTGGCCATCACGCAACAGGGTAACGTGACCGGGCAACCAGGGCAGCGGGCTGGAGTTCTGCCACTCCCCCACCAGTAACACTGCCGGCTGCTGCCATAAGTAACTTTCGCGGGTCAAAGTTACCGGCAGCGCCGCCTGCTGATAAGGAAGCCGCGCGGTAGCGTCACCACTGGCCAGATTGAGCGGCGCTGAAAGCGGTACACGCATATCAAAACCGTGCGCCACAAGCGCTGCCACGGGCATCGCCTGGATACGCTGAGCCATATCTGTCTCATAGGCCGCAGATTCCGCCATTACGGAATGCAACGATGACTTACGCATCGCCGGCTGTGGTGTCGCCAGGCGTACCAGCCAAGGGTGCAGATCCGGGAGGGGGCGATAACCGGCGGGCACTAACCCTAGGGTGGCACTGACATTCTGCCAGTCCTCACCGGTACGGTTGTGAATCTGGGCAATGCCGGTCACCGCCACGGTCTCGTTGCCGCTATCCAGATCTACACGCAACTGATTCTGCCAACCGGCCTGGCCAGTAAAATAGGCAAGTTCCACCTGCGCGGTGGACTTGTTAGGAGCCGCCACGGTCAGTATCAACTGGCGGCTACGAGTCTGCCCCTGGCCCAGCAGCTGACGCTCCTGACGAAGGGCATCCAACTCCTGCTGCTGCCCATGCCGAATCTCCGCCCGCTGGTTGATAGCTGTTTGCCGTTGCGTCACCGCTTTGCCAATGGACTCCCAGGCGCTGGCCCATTTTTCTACCGGCACCTGGGCAAACACGGCCTGTCCTTGAGGTGCCTGGCCCATCAGGGATTGAAGGTGATTGATTTGCTGTTGATCAAGATCATCGGCTGCCTTGGCTTCGGCCATGGCCTGCTCCAGCTTGCGAATTGCCGCCTCCAACTCAGCCCGGTGAGCTGATACATCCACGTCCCCAACGGCAAACCCTTGCCGGATTGCCAGCAACTCAGCGCCGTTAACCGCCACTTGCAGACTATCCAGATCCAACTCAGGCAACCCTTTCACCACCAACTGGTGCTCACCGGCGGGCAAGGCCTGACTAAAAGTGCGAGTAAGATGCGCCTGAGCAGGAAACAGCACGGCCTTATTCACCGGCGCGCTGACCGCAAAGTCGGCAGCGAAAAGAGGAAGCGGAATGAGGGCGCAAGTAAGCAGTAACAAACGTTTCATTTTTAGGAGCCTTACCGTTGGGCTAATACCTGTTAGTACCGCAGGTAAGGGGAAAGGTTCAAGCAGGCGAGACTCTGCCAGCCTAAGCGACCGGTGCGGAGGCGTCTTCCTGCTAAAAGCTCAAAAGCGAGTGAGCTGCAATTTAGCCGTTAACATAAAGAGGCCGCGCCCAAACTTTGGGCGCGGCCTCTTTATGTTATTTCAGCAAAAAATTACCCGGCGTTTTTCCACTTTGAAATCAACCCGTCTAAAGCCACAATCAACGCCTGATTTTGCTCAGGCGTGCCAATAGTGATTCTCAGGTAGTCAGCGATACGCTCAGGCTTGCCAAAATGACGCACAATAATGCCTTGCTCGCGCAAACCCTGGGCCAGAGAGAGCCCACTATGCTGCTCGTGGCGAGTGAAAAGAAAGTTGGCCGCCGACGGCAAGCTCTCAAAACCTCGCTGCCCGAGCTGCTCGTTGAGCCACTCGCGCTGCATGATTACTTGCTCACAGCCTTTTTCGAACCACTCCTGATCTTTAAACGCGGCCACGCCAGCGGCAATGGCCAGACGATCCAACGGATAGGAATTGAAGCTGTCTTTAATCCGATTTAGCCCATCAATCAGCGCGCCATCACCAATCGCCAAGCCGATACGCAAACCCGCCAGAGAGCGGGATTTTGACAAAGTCTGAGTCACCAACAGGTTCGGGTAGCGGTTTACCAAAGCGATGGCCGTAGCGCCGCCCCGCCCTTGGGGGCCGGCAAAGTCGATATAGGCCTCATCGATAACCACCAGGGTTTGCGTATTCGCCTGCAACAAACGCTCAATTTCACTCAGCGGCAACAGCTTACCGGTGGGCGCATTAGGGTTAGGGAAGATGATGCCACCATTTGCGCGTGGCTTGTCGCCTTCTAGATAATCGTCCACCGCAATACCCAGAGCATCATCGAGCGGCACAGGCTGATAGTCGATTTGATACAGGCCGCAATAGACCTTGTAGAAACTATAGGTGATATCTGGGAAAAGTAGCGGCTGATGCTGTTTGAAAAAGCCCATGAACAAATGCGCCAGCACCTCGTCGGAGCCATTGCCAACGAACACCTGAGAACGCTTTATCCCATAGCCCAGGCCGGAATAATAGTCGGCGATGGCCTGCTTCAGCTGGCTGCTTTCCGGGTCCGGATACAGCCGCAGCCGATCGTCCACTTCGCCCCGAATCGCCTCGATTACCTTCGGCGACGGACCCAGCGGGTGCTCGTTGGTATTCAACTTCACTAACTTGTCCATCTTCGGCTGCTCGCCGGGAACGTAAGGCTCCAAATGGTGAACGAAGTCGCTCCAATATTTACTCATACGTATTCCGCCTGCATGCATCAGGCAACACGCATCACCCGTGGAAACGTGATGCGTGAGGCGTGTTAGCGTTTCTTGATTCTATATTCCGCACTGCGGGCATGGGCCGTAAGGCTTTCGCCACGGGCAAGCGGAGAGGCAATTTTTGCAAGACTGCTAGCCCCTTCCGGGGAGCAGCCAATCAGCGAACTGCGTTTCTGAAAATCGTACACACCCAATGGCGAAGAAAAGCGGGCGGTGGCACTCGTAGGCAGCACGTGGTTCGGCCCGGCGCAGTAATCACCCAACGCTTCGGGAGTGTGGCGACCCAGAAAAATCGCACCGGCATGGCGAACTTTTTTCGCCCATTGCTCCGCGTCATCAATGGATAATTCCAGATGCTCAGAAGCAATGCGGTTGGCGATTTCGATGGCCTGATCCAGACCCTTCACCTGAATCAACGCCCCCCGGTGCTTCATGGACGTGCGAATAATGGTTTCCCGCTCCAGAGTCGCGGCCAAGGTTTCCATGGACTGCGCAACCTGCTTCAAAAAATCGGCGTCCGGTGACACCAAAATGGCCTGAGCTTCCTCATCATGCTCAGCCTGAGAAAACAGATCCATGGCAATCCAGTCCGGGTTGGTCTTGCCGTCACAGACCACCAAAATTTCCGAAGGGCCGGCAATCATGTCGATGCCTACTTTGCCAAACACCTGCCGTTTGGCTTCGGCCACATAGATATTGCCGGGGCCGACAATTTTATCCACCGCCGGCACCGTCTCTGTACCGTAGGCCAAAGCGGCCACCGCTTGCCCGCCGCCCAGAGTAAAGAGCTTGTCGACACCCGCAATAGCCGCCGCCGCCAGCACCATGTCATTGATGATGCCCTCTGGGGCAGGCGATACCATTATGATCTCGCCGACACCCGCCACCTTTGCCGGTAGCGCATTCATTAATACTGAGCTGGGGTACGCGGCTTTACCGCCGGGCACATAAATACCGGCCCGATCCAAAGGCGTCACCTGCTGGCCCAGCAAGGTGCCGTCCGCTTCCCGGTAGTGCCAAGAGTCCTGTTTCTGCTTTTCATGGTAGCGACGCACACGATCAGCGGCCGCCTCCAGGGCTTCGCGTTGTTCAGCGGGAATACGCGCCAGCGCGGCCTGCAACTGAGCCTGATCCACTACCAGCTCATCCATGGCCGACACATCACGACGGTCAAAGCGGTTGGTGTACTCCACCAGTGCCACGTCGCCACGCTGGGCCACACCCTTGAGGATGCCGCGCACACGATGCGCCACCTCTTCGTCACGCTCTTCCGACCAGGCGGTTAGCGCGGCGAGCTTGGCATCGAAATCCGCATCTTGGGCGTTAAGCCAGGTGGTTTCCATGGTTGGCACCGTTTTAAAAGTCAGAATCTATTTTTACCACAGAGGGCTCAGGGTTCACGGAAAAAAAGCGACGCTTTTTCTATCGCAAAGATAAGCAAAACCTCTCGCTCAACATCACATCAAACAGGTATATTTTTAGCTGTTTACGCTATGCGATCTATGATGAAAGGCCTTTAACCTGCCTTGCGAGAGGCTACCGCCTCTACCAGCTTGTCCAAAATCGTTTGGATATCACTATGGCGAGTTTTCATGCTGGCGCGATTAACAATCACCCGGGTAGAAATATGGGCAATTAGCTCTGTGGGTTCTAGCCCATTAGCACGCAACGTGTTGCCGGTATCAACGATATCCACAATGCGGTCCGCCAGCCCCACTAACGGGGCCAGTTCCATCGCGCCGTATAGCTTAATCACTTCCGCCTGCTTGCCCTGCTGGGCGTAGTAGGCTTTGGCCACGTTTACAAATTTAGTGGCTACGCGCAGCCGGCTACCGGTTTCCGGAGCATCCTTCATAGCTGCCACCATCAATTTGCAGCGAGCAATATCCAGATCCACTGGCTCAAACACCCCGTCACCGCCATGCTCCATGAGCACGTCTTTTCCGGCCACACCAATATCCGCCGCACCATGCTGCACATAGGGGGGGACGTCCGTGGCGCGAATGATGATAATTTTTACATCGTCTCGGGTGGTGTCAAAAATCAGCTTGCGCGACGCTGCCGGGTCTTCCAGCAGCTCAATGCCTGCGGCTTTCAGCAGCGGCAGGGTTTCCTTGAGAATGCGCCCTTTAGAAAGGGCGATGGTCAATGGCTTACTCATCACAGGTCCCGATCCGGTCAGCGTGGTACGCGACGGATGATCGCGCCCAGCGATTGCAGTTTCTCTTCGATACACTCATAACCGCGATCAATATGGTAAATACGGTCCACGGTGGTTTCACCGGACGCGGCCAATGCCGCAATAACCAGTGAGGCAGAGGCGCGCAAATCCGTGGCCATCACCGGTGCCCCAGTGAGTTGCTCCACGCCACGGCAAATAGCCGTATTGCCTTGCACTTCGATATCCGCGCCCATGCGGTTCATTTCCTGCACGTGCATAAAACGATTTTCAAAAATGGTTTCAACAATAGTACCGGTGCCTTCGGCCACTAGATTCAGGGCCATGAACTGGGCCTGCATGTCAGTGGGCATGGCCGGGTATGGGGCTGTGCGCAACGACACCGCCTTCGGGCGACGGCCCTGCATATCCAGCTCAATCCAATCGTCACCGGTAGTAATCTTCGCACCAGCTTCTTCCAGTTTCTGCAGTACGGCATCAAGGGTACCCGGCACCGTGTCTTTAGTCTTAATGCGCCCGCCAGTAATGGCCGCGGCAATCAGGTAGGTACCGGTTTCGATGCGATCGGCAATCACCTGATGATGACATCCGGTCAGGCGCTCCACCCCTTCAATGGTAATGGTATCGGTGCCGGCACCGCTGATCTTGCCGCCCATGGCATTGATGAAATCGGCCAGATCCACCACTTCAGGCTCTCGGGCTGCATTTTCAAGGTAGGTAGTCCCTTCGGCCAGCGCCGCGGCCATCATCAAGTTTTCGGTACCGGTTACGGTGACCACATCCATGACGATGCGTGCTCCTTTGAGACGACCATCCACAGAAGCATTCACATAACCGTTAGTCACCTCGATATCCGCGCCCATGGCCTCCAAGCCACGCAGGTGAATATCCACCGGCCGCGAGCCAATAGCACAACCGCCGGGCAGCGATACCGATGCTTTACCAAAATGCGCAACCATGGGACCCAGCACCAGAATCGAGGCACGCATGGTTTTCACCAGCTCATAGGGGGCCGTCAATTCCTTGATGGTGGTGGCGTTCACTTCCACGTTCATGCGGTCATCGATCACCACATGGACACCCATCCGGCCCAACAATTCGATCAGGGTGGTCACGTCCTGCAAATGCGGCAGGTTGCCCACCGTTACCGGCTCGTCAGCCAACAAAGTGGCTGCCAGAATCGGCAGCGCCGCATTCTTGGCCCCAGAAATGCGAATGTCGCCGTCCAACCGCTGGCCACCGGTGATGATCAATTTATCCATGAACTGTCTCTAATGGTTTCTTTCTTCCAACCCGTTCAGCCAAAGGCCGGGGTCAGGACAGGCCCTGATTCTGGGCTTTTTCCCACTCCGCCGGAGTAAAAGTAATGATCTGCACGGCATGGATAGTGTTACTTTTAATCTGCTCATCGATGGTGGCATACACCATCTGCTGCCGCTTTACCGGCATCAAGCCACTAAAGGCCTCCGACACCACGCGAATCTGGAACCGGTCACCGCCGCCTTCCACTGCCACGTCGGCACTCTCAAAACCAGCTTCTACCAGCGTGATTACGTCTTCCGGATTCATCTTTACTCCTCATCAGGGCCTTCGCCAGGCCCAAACAGCATTGGAGCGGCCCGGGGCCGCTCCATCAAAATTGTTATCAAGGGCGCAATAATACGCGAGCGCGTTGCCCCTTACCACGGCGGCACCGTCCCCAACACCATCCACGGCCCCAGCGCAGCAAGATTATTTACCCTGCTAGCCTTCTTCTTTTAGGCCCGCATCAATTTTGGCATCCGCAGACCAGTTATCGACCACTTTGTCGATATCATTGTACTGTTGCATGCCTTGGGCGAACTGGCTTTTGAAAGTGTCTCGCAGATCCAGACCATTCACGTACACATTGATTACCCTCCACTGATCATCACGCAAGAATAGGGTGTAGTAGATGGGCACCACCTGGCCGGAGTTAGTCTTCACTTCCATGCGCACTCGGGCGTAATCGCCTTTACGATCGCCATCCTGCATTGGCAAGATGTCGATTTTCTGTCCGTCATACAGGGTAATGCCGGACGCATAGGTGTTGATTAAGCTGTTTTTGAAGACATCCAAAAACCGGTATTTCTGCTCCTTGCTAGACGGCCCAAAGTAATCGCCCATGACCATGCGGGTGATGCGCTTGAAATCCACCAGATCCGCCAGCTCTTCACGCACCAGCTCCTTGGCCCTATCCGGATCGGCTTTCAACGTCTCTCGCTCCGCCTCAACACGAGACGTCATGCGCTCCACCGCATCCGCCACCACCTGGCGAGGATCACTCTGGGCCTGGACCAGTGCTGCCATTGCGGTCAGCATGACCACCAACCCGACGCGAAGCCAGGCGGCCATATACCATTGTAAATGCATAGATTACTCCCTATTTAGTCTTCGGCGGTTTTACGGTGTTCTTTACCTGCTGTCCAGTGATCAACAACCGCAACACACTGAACCTCAGTGCTTTTATTGGAGTCACAGAGTGCAAGGCGGTTCCCTTCAACGCGATCGAGTTACCGATTACGGGTCAACGTGGAGGCCACAACACGTGTATAATCGCCGCCAATATCAAGGAGAGCGCATGAGCCACAACCACATCAGCATTGGCCAACGGGTACTAGAAATCGAAGCCCGGGCCGTGGATGCTCTGAAAGACAGCCTGGACACCAGCTTTTGCGCCGCCTGCGACCTGATGCTGAACGCCAAAGGCCGCGTCATCGTCACCGGCATGGGCAAAAGCGGGCACGTAGGCAGCAAGCTAGCCGCCACTCTTGCCAGCACCGGCACCCCCTCTTTTTTTGTTCACCCTGGCGAAGCCTCCCATGGTGATTTGGGCATGATTACCGCTGACGACGTGGTACTGGCACTGTCCAACTCCGGCGAAACCGCCGAAGTGCTGGCCATATTACCGGTCATCAAGCGTAAGGGCACCGCCTTGGTCGGCATGACCGGGCGCCCACAATCTGCATTAGCGCAACTGTCAGATGTACATCTGACAGTTGCCGTAGCGGAAGAGGCCTGCCCCCATAATCTGGCACCGACTTCTTCGACCACCGCCGCACTGGCCATGGGCGATGCCTTGGCTATTGCCCTGTTAGAAGCCCGCGGCTTCACACCGGAAGACTTTGCCCTCAGCCATCCCGGAGGCAGCCTGGGCCGGCGCCTGCTATTGAAAGTGGATGACATCATGCACACTGGTGAGCAGCTTCCCGTGGTCAGCACTACCACCTCGCTTAGCGAAGCCCTACTGGAAATGACCCATAAAGGCCTGGGGATGACCGCCATCACCCACACAGACGGCACTCTAGCCGGCATTTTTACTGATGGTGACTTGCGCCGCATCCTCGACCGGGACATCGATATTCGAAAAGCCACCATTGCCGAGGTTATGGTTTCTGATCCAATCACCATTGCCCAAGGTCATCTAGCCGCTGAAGCTTTACAAATCATGGAAAACCGCAAGATTAACGGCTTAATGGTTTGTGACAGTGATGGCAAACCGCTCGGCGCTTTCAACATGCAAGACCTACTGCGCGCGGGAGTAGTGTAAATGGCCATGCAACTGCCCCCTATAGATGTCCAGAACTTGCGCTTGATGGCGTTTGACGTGGATGGTGTGATGACCGATGGCCGTCTGCTGTTTGGCCCCAACGGTGAAGAACTGAAAGTTTTCAATACCCTGGATGGCCACGGCCTGAAAAAGCTGGCGGCCAGCGGCGTCACCCTAGCTATCATTACCGGGCGCAACTCGCCCATGGTGGCCAAACGCGCAGCGGACCTTGGCATCAAGCATGTTATTCAAGGCCGCGAAGACAAGGGCGTCGCCTTGGAAGCTCTGGCTGACTCGCTGAACATGCGCGCCAGTGAAACCGGCTACGCTGGTGACGACGAACCTGACGTTAGTGCCTTGCTCTGGGCGCAACTGAGTTTTGCCCCAAACAACGCCCACGACTGCGCCAAAAATGCGGCAAATCACATCACTGTCCGTCGCGGTGGAGAGGGAGCGGTACGGGAAATCTGTGACGCCATTCTTGCCCTGCGGAGCCCGGCATGAAACGTCAGGGGCTATTAAGTGCCACCGGCATTCTGCTGCTGGGGCTGGTGATGCTGATGACCCTGCACGAGTGGGACAGCGCTCTGCCTGGCCAAGACAATGCGGTGGCTATGGCACCGGCAATCATTGCTGACCAGGTCAGCGCGCGAGCCTTCAGCGAAAAAGATGGCAGCCTGCAGTACCACTTAACTGCGGACAGTTTAGTGCAGTTCGACCACAATCCGCTCACCAAGATGCAAGCCCCAGT
The DNA here is from genome assembly GCF_000524665.1 of Alcanivorax sp. 97CO-5. Taxonomy (NCBI): domain Bacteria; kingdom Pseudomonadati; phylum Pseudomonadota; class Gammaproteobacteria; order Oceanospirillales; family Alcanivoracaceae; genus Alcanivorax; species Alcanivorax sp. 97CO-5. The sequence goes on along the minus strand of NZ_KI965903.1, from coordinate 149,601 downwards.
ACTGATCATGGCCAACGACAAAGGCAGCTGGACCATCACTAGCGAGCAAGGCATCGTGCAAGAAGACGGCGACCTGATCTCTTTTCTTGGCAAGGTCAATGTGAATAATCCGATCCAGAAAATGACCGTGAATACAGAAGAACTGCATTTCAACAGCGACACTAACATCGCCACCACCCCCGGCGACGTAGAAATGCGGTTTGACTCCGGCCAGACCCGTGCTGGCGCCCTGGAAGCAGATCTCAACAAGGGCGTTCTGGAACTAAAAAAAGGAGTAAAGAGTGAATTTGAAGCACCGGCTTCATAGCACCTGCAATCTCGCCGTACTGGCATTGCTTATAGCTTTCCCCTTGGGCGTTCAGGCCGCCCCCATGGAAGGCACGATCCAGGTCACGGCAGACAACGGTCGTTTCGAGCAGAGTGCCGGCAGCGGCGTGTACAGCGGCAACGTGGAACTGATTCAAGGCAAGCGCAAACTGTTTGCCGATGAAATGCGCATGTTCACCCAAAATAGCGAGCTGGTTCGGGTGGAAGCTACCGGCACCCCGGTGCGCATGGAAGAGGGTGAAGGCCTTAACGCCCACGCTGAAAATCTGGTTTACAATATTAAAGCGCGCACCTTGGTCCTGACCGGCGATGCCTACATCGAACACCAGGGCAACACTTTCGAGGGCGCCAAGGTAGAATACAGCCTAGACTCCAAGCGAGTGGACGCCAGCAGTGAAGGTGACCAACGGGTGCGGCTGGTAATCCCCGCCGAAAACCAGACAACTAATGCCCCTGTCGACGCGAATATTGAAGCGAATAACGGCAACCCAAACGACACCCAAAGTGAAGGCAGCGACAGCGCATCACCTAAGGCGGAGCCCAACACACCATGAGCCATTTACGCGCCCATCACCTAGCAAAAAGCTACAAGGGTCGCCGGGTTATCGAAGACGTTTCCCTGGATGTAGAAGCCGGCCAAATAGTCGGGCTACTGGGGCCCAATGGGGCCGGCAAAACCACCTGCTTCTACATGATTGTTGGGCTAGTGGAGGCCGATGCCGGTCGCATTGAAATCAACGACACGGACATTACTCACCTGCCCATGCACGGTCGCGCCCAGCGAGGGATTGGCTACCTGCCTCAAGAAGCCAGTATCTTTCGCCGCCTAACGGTGGAAGAGAACATCATGGCCATCCTAGAAACCCGCAAGGAGCTTAGCAAAGCGGAACGCCACGAGCGCATGGAAGGCCTGCTCAAGGAATTCCACATCGGGCACATTCGCGATTCGCTGGGGATGAGCCTGTCCGGCGGCGAGCGCCGCCGCGCGGAAATCGCCCGAGGCTTGGCCACAGACCCTGACTTCATTCTGCTGGACGAACCTTTTGCTGGCGTTGACCCCATCTCGGTTAACGACATCAAAGGCATCATTCGCCACCTCAAAGAACGCGGCATCGGCGTCTTAATCACCGACCACAATGTACGCGAGACCCTGGATATCTGTGACACCGCTTATATCGTCAGCGCTGGCCACATCATCGCCTCCGGTGACGCGGATATTATCCTTGCCAACCAACAAGTGCGAGACGTCTATCTTGGCGCCGATTTCAGACTATAAGGTCCGCCGCAAATCCTCTCTTCTATTGTGACTTGCGGTCATCCCTAGCACACAGTTTCACCTGGCACAAATATTGCTTAGCGTGTAGATAGACTGCTATCCTGGGTTTTTTGGGGACTAGCAGAATACTGAGCAGTATGAAGCCCACACTACAATTACAAATTGGCCAGCAGCTCACCATGACACCGCAGCTGCAGCAGGCCATTCGCCTCTTGCAGCTATCCACTTTAGACCTGCGCCAGGAAATCCAGCAAGCAGTAGAGAGCAACCCCCTGCTGGAATTGGCAGACGATTTCGGTGACGATGCCCTCCCCGAGCATGACGAAGAACGTCAGGATGAAGAGCTCGACACCGACCGTGATAACGCCCTAGAAGAACTGATACAAGACGAGCCCGAGGTGGAAACCGAATGGGATGACGTCTATTCCGGCCAGAGCACCAGCAACAGCGCCGCACTCCCCGACGATGCCGACGAATGGCAGCAACGACACGCCGTTTCCGGCAACTTACAGGACCACTTGCTCTGGCAGCTAAACCTCACCCCCATGAGCGATGTAGACCGGATAATCGCCATAACGATTATCGAGTCCCTGGACGACCGTGGTTACATCACTGCCCCCCTAAGCGATATCGTCGACATGGTGAATGCCCAGCCAGACCTACTCACCGAAGGAGACGAACTGGAGCACGATGAAGTGCTTGCCGTGCAGCACCGGTTGCAACAGTTCGACCCGGTGGGCGTCGCCAGCGTCAACCTAGCTGACTGCCTCGGCGTCCAGCTGCGCCAACTGCCAGCGGACACCCCATTGCGCGACGAAGCCTCTGCCCTACTGGAACATCTGAACCTACTAGAAAAGCACGATTACACCGCACTGCGCCGCACCCTTCAGCTCTCTGAAGAGGTCCTTCTAGAGGCTTTATCCCTACTGCGCACCCTGGACCCAGCCCCCGGTGAGCAAATTGGCGAACCTCAAGTGGACTACGCCGTTCCTGACGTGATCGTCCGCCAACATCAAGGTCGCTGGCAGGTGAGCCTAAACGACGACGTCCTTCCGCGGGTCAACCTGCAACAGCAATACGCGAGCATTGCCCGTACCACCAGCGGTGAAGACGGGCAATATTTGCGCAATTGCGTTCAAGAAGCGAAATGGTTCATCAAGAGCCTGCAAAGCCGCCACGACACTTTGCTCAAGGTGGCCACCCGCATCGTGGACGTGCAACAAGGGTTCTTCGATTATGGCGATGAAGCCATGAAACCCCTGGTTTTGGCGGATATTGCCGATGCTGTTGAAATGCATGAGTCAACCATCAGCCGGGTCACCAATCAGAAATACATGATGACACCACGCGGCGTCTTTGAGCTGAAATATTTCTTTTCCAGTCATGTGGGAACCGACGGCGGCGGTGAGTGTTCCTCCACTGCTATTCGTGCCATTATTAAGAAACTGGTCGCTGCAGAGAATCCCCGCAAGCCACTCAGTGATAACAAGCTGGCGAGCTTGCTCAATGAGCAGGGAATTAATGTAGCGCGCCGGACCGTCGCCAAATACAGAGAAGCGATGAGAATACCGTCTTCTAGCGCCCGTAAACGTTTAGTGTAGAGCGCCAGAACGGACCCAGGAACGCGGGGAAAACCTTGCGAGGCCAGCCTGAAAGGCTGAATAAACAAGGTCTTTATCCCGGGTTTCTCAAACAGGTAAAGGAGCCAGCCATGCAAATTAATATCAGCGGTCATCACCTGGAAATTACCGATGCCTTGCGCACTTATGTGGGAGATAAATTTTCCCGCCTTGAGCGCCATTTCGACCAAATTACCAGCATCCAGGTGATTCTTTCCCCGGAACCCAAAAGCCACAAAGCCGAGTCCACAATTCATATTTCCGGGGCCGATGTCTTTGCCACCGCTGAGGCAGATGACATGTATGCTGCGATCGATAAACTGACGGACAAATTGGATCGTCAGATTCTTAAACACAAAGAAAAAGCCGTCAGCCACAAGCACGGTCACTAACCCAAAGCGACAATTATGCGAGTTCGCGAACTACTGACTCTGGCCCGCACCCATCACGGCGTACAGGCCAGCAGCAAGAAACAACTGCTTGACCAGGTTGCACAGCTGGCAGCTGCCAGCTGTGGCAGCCTTAATGAGCAGGAAGTCTTCGACGCTCTGGTCGCCCGGGAAAAACTGGGCTCCACGGGCATTGGCGAAGGCATTGCCATTCCTCATTGTCGACTAGGACATTGCCAACAGGCTGTAGGCCTGTTGTTAAAACTAGAAACCCCCATTGATTTCGACGCCGTTGACGGTCAGCCTGTGGATTTGGTGTTTGTATTACTCGTCCCCCAGGACAACCCGGAACAACATCTCAAAACCCTCAGCCATCTGGCCTCCCTGTTCAACGACGAGACTTACCGTACAGAACTGCGACGCAGCATTGACAACCAGCAGCTCTACCAGGCGGCGATAGAATCTGAGGCAGAGTTACGATTGGCATCATGAAGCAACACAGCAGGCTCTCGCGCATTATGCCGCGCATCCAAAACACGTCCTCACCTATCGGTCTTGCGTTCCAATATACTGCGAGCCACCCGCGAGCGGTGCAACCATGAAACTCACCATTATCAGTGGGCGCTCCGGTTCAGGGAAAACCACCGCGCTGCAGGCACTGGAAGATCAAGGCTTTTACTGCGTCGACAACTTGCCTGTCGGCATGCTACCCACCCTGGCAAAACAACTCAGTGAAGGCGACCCCCCAATTGAGCGGGTCGCCGTTGGTATTGATGCTCGCAACCTCCCCGCCCAGTTACTGGCCTTCGACAACATTCTTCACGCACTTAATGAACAGCAGGTTCGCAGCGAAATCATCTACTTAGATGCGGATGATCACACTCTTCTTACTCGCTTCAGCGCTACCCGTCGCCGCCACCCACTGGGCACCGATCAACGCTCTCTGGCCGACGCCATCGGCCATGAACGTGAGCTACTGGCCAACATCCGCCAACGTGCCGACCTAGTCATCGACAGCAGCAACCATGACGTCCACACCCTGCGCAATCTCATGCGTGAACGGGTAGCTCGCCGTGAAGCCACACTGTCATTGCAACTGGAATCCTTTGGCTTCAAGAATGGCCTGCCCACCGATGCCGACCTTGTGTTCGATGTGCGAGTGCTGCCCAATCCTCACTGGCATGCAGACCTGCGTCCTTTCACCGGCAAGGATGACTGCATTATCGAGTTTCTTAGCCAGCACCAGGCCAGTCACGACATGCTCAAAGATATTGGCGATTTCGTTGTGCGCTGGCTACCGGCCTTTGCCAACAGCGACCGCAGCTATGTCACCGTGGCGATCGGTTGCACCGGCGGCCGCCATCGCTCCGTCTTCATCACCGAACAGCTGGCAAAAAATCTGCGCGCAGAAGGCATTGTCCTTCAGGTCCGCCATAGGGAACTCTAACCCAGCAAGCAGCCACCTCCTCCGACCACAAGATGACCGATGATTGAAAAACAACTCGATGTAATCAACAAACTCGGCCTGCATGCCCGCGCTGCCGCCAAAGTAGTCAGCGTGGCATCACGCTACAACAGCAGCATCCTGGTACTGCACAAAACGCAGACCATCGACGCGAAAAGCATCATGGGCTTGCTCATGCTCGGGGCGGCCAAGGGAAGCCGCATCACCTTTCGAGTGGAGGGCGATGATGAACAACAGGCTATGGACGAACTGAAAGACTTGTTCTCTCGCCGTTTTGACGAAGGAGAATAGACGCAGATCAAGGTTTTGTATCGTATACAGGGTTTATATCGATCACTTATTGCGCTCCCGCCTTTGCAGCTGTAACTATCCTAAACAGGCTTGTTAACAAGCCGCCCCCGTCATACAACCATGAGGCAGGGAGGTCCTATGGTTGCAGAAGGAATGGCACGTGCGGAGCAACGCCGCGCGCTAGTTTTCTCGACCTTTGCGTTCACCCTCTGTTTTGCAGTATGGACAATGCTGTCCATACTCGGGTTACAGATTAAGGATGAACTGAACCTCACCGATACCCAGCTGGGCCTGCTCATGGCAACCCCAGTGCTTACCGGCTCCATCAGCCGATTATTTCTTGGTTACCTAACCGATCGTTTTGGCGGCCGCAAGGTGTTCAGTCTGCTGATGCTGCTCACTGGCGTCTTTGTCTTCCTGCTGTCTCTGGCCAACACCTACTGGTTACTACTGCTCGGTGCGCTGGGCGTTGGCCTAGCCGGTGGCTCCTTTATTGTTGGGGTGGCTTACACTTCCGCCTGGTATCCCCCCGAGAAACAAGGTACCGCGCTGGGCATCTTCGGGGCCGGCAATGTGGGCTCGGCAATCACTAGCCTGTGCGCGCCCTCCCTGCTACTGGCCTTGGGCTGGACCGGTACCGCCCAGCTTTACGCGGTAGTTATCGCCGCCAGCGGGATATTTTTTCTGCTGTTCGCCCGCACTGACCCCCTAAGCCAGCAGCGTGCTGCCAACCCGGTCTCTCTTAAAGAGCAATTTGCTCCGCTTGGCGAACTACGAGTATGGCGCTTTTCCCTCTATTACTTCTTTGTGTTTGGTGGCTTCGTCGCTCTAGCGTTGTGGTTGCCTCACTACCTGGTGGAAGTCTACGGCTTGAGCATTACTGTCGCAGGTGTTGTGGCCGCCCTGTACACCATTCCCGCCTCACTATTCCGGATTCTGGGAGGCTGGCTGTCCGACCGCTACGGGGCCCGAAAAGTGATGTACTGGACCCTAGTCGTGTCAGTACTGTGCTGCTTCCTGCTCAGCTACCCACCCACCGACTACGTGATTGATGGCGTCAACGGAAAATTACGCTTCTCCATGGCCATGGGACTGATCGGCTTTATTCCCCTAACTATGGTATTGGGCTTTTTCATGTCCCTGGGTAAAGCGGCAGTGTTCAAACACATCCCGGCCTACTACCCCAACAATGTGGGTACCGTGGGCGGCCTGGTGGGCATGGTCGGCGGGCTCGGCGGCTTCCTGCTGCCTCTCACCTTCGGCATGCTCAACGATGTCATTGGCATCTGGCAAAGCAGCTTCATGCTGCTGTTCCTAGTCTCGGCCTTTGCGCTACTGTGGATGCATTACTCCATTCTGCGCGCCAACAGAATAGAACTGGGCGAAGATATACAAAGCCGCGACCTGCCCGAGCTCTCTACCCCAAAAGCATTCGTACTGGATGACTGGCGTCCGGAAGAACCCGCCTTCTGGGAAGAACAAGGCAAGCGTATTGCTCAGCGCAACCTATGGATATCCATTCCTTGCCTGATACTGGCATTTTCAGTGTGGATGGTGTGGTCTGTGGTCGTTGCCAAATTACCCAGCGTGGGCTTTGACTACAGCCCCAACCAACTGTTCTGGCTCGCTGCTCTGCCCGGGTTATCCGGGGCGACTCTGCGAATCTTCTACAGCTTTATGGTGCCAATATTTGGCGGGCGGCGCTGGACCGCTCTTTCCACCGCGTCACTACTGCTGCCGGCATTGTGGATTGGTGTGGCAGTGCAAAACCCAAACACCTCTTACCTGGTCATGCTGATCCTGGCTCTGCTATGCGGTTTTGGTGGCGGCAACTTTGCTTCCAGCATGGCCAACATTTCTTTCTTCTATCCCAAGCATGAGAAAGGCAAGGCCATGGGCCTTAATGCTGGGCTAGGAAACTTGGGGGTCAGCCTGATGCAATTTGTGGTGCCCCTGATCATCACCACCGGGGTATTCAGCTTCGTGGCAGGTGGCCCACAAATTACCGCTAGCAACGACGCCATATGGTTGCAGAACGCCGCCTTTGTCTGGGTTCCCTTCATTGTCTTGGCAACCATTGCCGCCTGGTTTGGAATGAACGATATCGCCAGTGCGCAATCTTCGTTTAAAGACCAAGCCACCATTTTCCAGCGTAAGCACAATTGGCTAATGTGCGTGCTCTACACCGGAACGTTTGGCAGTTTTATCGGCTTTTCCGCCGGCTTCCCGTTACTCAGCGCCAACCTGTTCCCAGAAGTCGATGCACTCAAGTATGCCTTTCTTGGCCCACTGGTTGGCGCCCTTAGCCGCGCATTTTCCGGCGGCGTTGCCGACCGCTTTGGCGGCGGCAAGGTCACATTATGGGTCTTTATCGGCATGATCGTTGGCGTGATCGGGACGCTGTTTTTCCTGCAAAAAGAAAGTTTTCAGGGTTTCTTTTTCATGTTCCTGTGGCTGTTCTTCGTTTCCGGGGTAGGCAACTCCAGCACGTTCCAAATGATCCCCACCATTTTCTCCATCTCGATCCCGCGCATCATGCCTTCGCTACCGCAAGACCAGCAGCGTATTCAAATCGAGCGTGAATCAGCGGCTACCGTAGGCTTCACCTCGGCTATCGCCGCCTACGGGGCCTTCTTCATCCCCAAGGCGTTCGGCACATCACTGAGTCTAAGCGGTAATGCCAATGTGGCGCTGTACGGTTTCATTCTCTTTTACGTGTTGTGCCTGGGTATTACTTGGTTCTACTACACACGCAAGAAGGCTGAGATTCCGTGTTGAGCGCCTGATATTCAACATCCATAGGGAGAGCATCCATGAGCCACTTTCTCGATCGTCTGAAGTACTTGGGAAAAAAACCAACCGACTTTTCAGACAAACACGGGGAGACCCGTGACGAGGACCGGCATTGGGAAGACGGCTATCGAAGCCGCTGGCAGCACGACAAAATCGTGCGCTCTACCCATGGAGTGAACTGTACCGGATCCTGCAGCTGGAAAATCTACGTCAAAAACGGCCTGGTGACCTGGGAAACTCAGCAAACGGATTACCCCCGTACTCGCCCCGACTTACCTAATCATGAACCCCGAGGCTGTCCACGTGGGGCCAGTTATTCTTGGTACCTATACAGCGCCAATCGCCTAAAGTACCCCCTAATTCGACAGACCTTGCTGAAATTGTGGCGCGACGCCCTTAAGGAACACTGCGATCCAGTGGATGCATGGGCTTCCATCGTGGAAACCCCGGACAAAGCGCAGCAATACAAACAAGCCCGCGGTATGGGCGGTTTTGTGCGCGGCGACTGGGACGAAATGAACCGCATCATTGCCGCGGCTAACATTTATACCGCCAAACAATATGGACCTGATCGGATCATCGGTTTTTCTCCGATCCCAGCCATGTCCATGGTGTCCTATGCTTCCGGGGCTCGCTACCTGTCACTGATCGGCGGGGTCTGCCTGTCCTTCTACGACTGGTACTGCGACCTCCCCCCCGCCAGCCCACAAACCTGGGGCGAACAGACCGATGTGCCAGAATCCGCCGACTGGTACAACAGTGGCTATATCATTGCCTGGGGCTCCAACGTACCTCAAACCCGGACCCCGGATGCTCACTTCTTCACCGAAGTACGCTACAAAGGCACCAAGACCGTGGCCATCACGCCCGACTATGCCGAAGTTTCCAAATTGTGTGACGAATGGCTGAGCGCCAAGCAGGGCACAGATGCCGCCCTGGGGTTAGCGATGGGGCATGTCATCCTCAAGGAATTCCATCTCAACAATCCCAGTGAATATTTCACAGACTATGTACGGCGCTACACCGACATGCCCTTCCTGGTGGAACTGGAACCCCGTGACGACGGCAGCTACGTTCCCGGTCGTCAACTCCGCGCCAGTGATTTCGACGCATCCCTCGGACAGGACAACAACCCGGAATGGAAAACCGTGGTGTGGGACCCTGCCCGAGATGCCCCAGCGGTTCCGCGAGGCTCCATTGGTTTCCGTTGGGGCGAAAAGGGAAAATGGAACCTAGAACCACTAGACGCCGCCGGCAATAGCATCACGCCACTACTCACTCTGGCCGATCACCATGACAACATCGCCAAAGTGGCGTTCCCCTATTTCGGCGGCATCGCACGTGAACATTTCAATCACGTGGCCGGTGACGACATCCTCCACCACTCGCTGCCCGCCAAGCAACTATCCCTAGCAGATGGGCGACAGGCGCTGGTAGTCACCGTGTTTGATCTGATGTGTGCAAACTATGGCATCGACCGAGGGTTCGGAGACGATGACGGTGCCACCCATTACCGCCAACTCAAACCTTACACCCCCGCTTGGCAAGAACAAATTACCGGGGTCCCCGCTGAACAAGTAGCACGGATTGCCCGGGAGTTCGCCGACAACGCTGACAAGACTCGGGGCCGCTCCATGATCATTGTCGGTGCCGGCATGAACCACTGGTACCACATGGACATGAATTACCGAGGGCTGATCAACATGCTGATCCTGTGTGGCTGTATTGGTCAGAGCGGCGGCGGCTGGGCCCATTATGTAGGCCAAGAAAAACTGCGTCCGCAAACCGGCTGGTTGCCTCTGGCCTTTGGCCTGGATTGGACCCGTCCGCCCCGACACATGAACGGCACCTCGTTTTTCTATAATCATTCAAGCCAGTGGCGTTACGAAAAGTTGGACGTCAGCGAGCTGCTATCGCCGCTGGCCAAACCAGAGGATTACCAGGGCAGCCTGGTGGATTTCAATGTACGCGCCGAACGCATGGGTTGGCTGCCTTCAGCCCCCCAACTCGGGCGCAACCCGTTACAGATTGCCCGGGAGGCACAAGCGGCAGGAAAACCCGTTACAGATTATGTAGTGGAACAGCTCAAGTCTGGCAACCTGCGTTTTGCCGCTGAACAACCGGATGACCCAAAAAACTTTCCACGCAACATGTTCGTCTGGCGCTCCAATCTTCTGGGCAGCTCCGGCAAAGGCCACGAATACATGCTCAAGTACTTACTTGGCACCCGCCATGGTCTTCAAGGCAAGGACCTGGGAGAAATGGATGGCAACAAGCCCATGGAGGTGGACTGGGTCGAGCAGGCACCGGAGGGCAAGGTGGATCTATTCACCACGCTGGATTTCCGCATGTCCACCACCTGCCTGTATTCCGACATTGTTCTGCCCACGGCCACCTGGTACGAAAAAAACGACCTGAACACCTCAGACATGCACCCTTTTATTCACCCACTCACCGCAGCCACCGATCCGGCTTGGCAATCGCGCAGCGACTGGGAAATTTACAAAGGTATCGCCCGCACTTTTTCACAACTGTGCCCCGGTCATCTGGATGAAGAAACCGACGTGGTCACTCTGCCACTACAACACGACGCCCCGTCAGAACTATCGCAAAGCTGCGTACAGGACTGGAAAAAAGGCGAATGTGACCTGATCCCCGGCAAGACCATGCCTTCACTGGTTGAAGTCAAGCGGGACTACCCCGCCACCTATGAGCGTTTCACCGCCTTGGGACCGTTACTGGATAAACTAGGCAATGGCGGCAAGGGCATCTCCTGGAACACCGACAAGGAAATCCAGTTCCTCGGCGAACTCAATCACACCAAGCAGGACGGCCCTGCCAAAGGGCGGCCAAAAATTGAAACCGCCATTGACGCCGCCGAAGTCATCCTCTCTCTTGCACCAGAAACCAATGGCCAGGTCGCCATAAAAGCCTGGCAGGCATTATCAGAATTTACCGGTCGAGAACACGCACACTTGGCGCGCCCTAAAGAAGAAGAAAAAATTCGTTTCCGAGATATTGTCGCGCAACCGCGTAAAATTATCTCCAGCCCTACCTGGTCAGGTTTAGAGGATGAGCACGTCTCCTACACCGCAGGCTACACCAATGTGCACGAGCTGATCCCTTGGCGAACCCTCACTGGCCGCCAGCAACTCTACCAAGACCACCCCTGGATGCGAGCTTTTGGTGAAAGCCTGCTGGTTTACCGTCCGCCCATCGACACCAAAGCCGTGGCCAGTGCATTCAGCGTGCCCAACGGCAACCCAGAGAAGGCTCTCAATTTCCTGACGCCGCACCAGAAGTGGGGCATTCACTCCACTTACAGTGACAACCTGCTAATGCTGACGCTAAATCGCGGAGGCCCAGTGGTATGGCTATCCGAAAGTGATGCTGCTGACATTGGTGTGGCCGACAACGACTGGGTTGAACTGTACAACGCCAATGGCTCCATCGCTGCCCGCGCAGTAGTCAGTCAGCGGGTAAAGGACGGCATGGTAATGATGTATCACGCCCAGGAGCGCAATGTGAACGTGCCTGGCTCAGAAATCTCCGGCACCCGTGGCGGCATTCATAACTCTGTAACCAGAGTCTGCCCTAAACCCACCCACATGATCGGTGGCTACGCTCAACTAGCCTACGGATTTAACTACTACGGCACCGTCGGTTCCAACCGCGACGAATTCGTCATGGTCCGCAAAATGCGCAATGTGAACTGGCTGGACGGTGAAGGTCACGACAGCATACAAGAGGCCGTAAAATGAAAATTCGCTCCCAGGTCGGCATGGTGCTCAATCTCGACAAGTGCATTGGCTGTCATACCTGTTCCGTCACTTGCAAAAACGTATGGACCAGCCGGGAAGGTGTGGAATACGCCTGGTTCAATAATGTGGAAACAAAACCGGGCATTGGCTACCCGAAAGAATGGGAAAATCAAAAAAAGTGGAACGGTGGATGGATGCGGCGGCGTGGCGATGGGAAAATCGAGCCGCGTATCGGCGGCAAGTGGCGAGTGTTGGCCAACCTATTTGCCAACCCGGATTTACCGGAAATTGATGACTATTACGAGCCCTTCGATTTTGACTATCAGCACCTGCATACGGCCAAGGCCGGCAAGCATCAACCCGTTGCACGGCCCCGATCGCTAATTACTGGCAAACGTATAAAAAAAATAGAATGGGGTCCCAACTGGGAAGAAATCCTCGGCACCGAGTTTGCCAAACGCCGCAAAGACATCAACTTCGAACAAGTTCAGGCAGACATCTACGGCCAGTTTGAAAACACCTTCATGATGTATTTGCCACGGCTATGCGAGCACTGCCTAAACCCTACCTGTGTTGCCTCCTGTCCCAGTGGCGCTATCTACAAGCGAGAAGAAGATGGCATCGTATTGATTGACCAGGACAAGTGCCGCGGCTGGCGCATGTGCGTATCGGGCTGTCCCTACAAGAAAATTTACTACAACTGGAAAAGCGGAAAATCAGAGAAATGCATCTTCTGCTACCCACGTATCGAAGCAGGGGAGCCCACTGTCTGTTCGGAAACCTGTGTTGGCCGCATTCGTTATCTAGGCATACTGCTCTACGATGCCGACCGGATTTCCGAGGTAGCGAGCACCGCCGACGAACGCGACCTATACCATCGACAACGGGATATTTTCCTTGATCCCAACAACCCAGAAGTCATCGCCCAGGCACAACGCGACGGAATCTCTGACAACGTCATTGCCGCAGCCCAGGCTTCGCCTGTGTACAAACTAGCCATGGACTGGGGGCTCGCCCTGCCCCTTCACCCGGAATATCGCACCTTGCCCATGGTCTGGTATGTCCCTCCACTCTCCCCAATCCAGTCAGCTGCGCAAGCCGGCAAGATCGAATACGACGGTGTACTGCCGCGTATCGAGTCCTTACGAATTCCAGTGCGGTATCTAGCAAATATGCTCACCGCGGGTGAAGAACAACCCGTAGTGCTGGCCCTCAAGCGCCTGATGGCCATGAGAGTTTACATGCGTGACAAGCATGTGGAAGGTCACATCAATAAGGAAGTCGTTGATGCCGTAGGCCTAAGTGAACAGCAGGTGGAAGAAATGTATCGCTATCTGGCCATCGCCAACTATGAAGATCGCTTCGTGATTCCCTCCAGCCACCGCGAACAGGCGCGTGAAGCCTTTCCGGAACGCGGCGGCTGCGGTTTCAGTTTCGGCGACGGTTGCCACAGCGGCCAAAGCAAAAGCAACCTCTTCGGAGCCCGCCCGCAAACACGCACTCTGGTCAGCCCCCAGACCTATGACCCGCAGGAGAGCCCCCATGAATGAGCCCATTCAACGCACCCTACGGGTGCTAGCCCGGCTGCTGGATTACCCCCAGGCTGAACTGCAAGACGCCAGCGAAGCGATGCAGGCCATCATCCAGGCTGATCCGCGCCTGTGCGCCAAGCGCAAACAGGCATTAAACGCCTGGTGTGAACAAATCCAACATAATGAGCTGCTCGACCAGCAAGCGGAGTACGTGGCCCTGTTCGACAAGGGGCGCTCCACCTCTCTACTGCTATTCGAGCATGTTCACGGCGAATCGCGTGACCGTGGACAAGCCATGGTCGACCTGATCAATGAATACGCGCAGGCTGGGCTGATACTCGATAGTCGGGAACTGCCTGATTACCTGCCGCTGTTTCTGGAATACTTGTCCACACGTGACGAAACCACCATCGGCCAGTGGCTTGGCGATATTCGTCACATTCTGGCCCTTCTTACCGCTCGGCTGGAAGAACGCGATGCACCGCACGCACTCGTTACCAGCACCCTGCTCGCACTGATTGGTGCCGAGCAAGACGTGGCCCTCCATCGCCAAACCGTCAGTGAGGAAAAACCGGATCATACCCCCGAGGCACTGGATGCGGTCTGGGAGGAAGAGACTGTTCGGTTCCATGCGGACTCAAATCAAGATTGCGGCAGCCAAACCCCCCAGCAACAACACCTGACCCAGCACCGTCACCGCGTGCAGACTCAAACAGTCACCATTAAGGATTCCACCCGCCCTGCGGCTGGAGGGCACCATGGATAACCTCTCCCAATATCTGAATACCGTCCTGTTCGGTCTTTACCCCTACTTTGCCGTCACCGTATTTCTGGTCGGCAGCCTGATGCGCTTCGATCACGGCCAGTACACATGGAAAACCGGTTCCAGCCAGATGCTTTCCAGCCGCCACATGCGCCTGGCCAGCAACTGCTTCCATGTGGGCATTCTGGTGATTTTCTTCGGCCATCTAGTGGGATTACTGACCCCGCACTGGGCCTACGAATGGATTATTAGTCCGGGAAACAAGCAAATTATGGCGATACTGGTGGGCGGCATCGCCGGCATTTTTTGTTTCATCGGTGGCGCCATGCTGCTCTGGCGACGACTGTCCAATCCCCGTGTACGTGCCACATCCAGCGCAATGGATACCTTCATCATTTTTCTACTCGTGGTGCAGGTCACGTTAGGGCTGGGCACTATTATTCCCGCCATGGATCATCTCGACGGTGGGGTTATGCTGCAACTGGCAAACTGGGCACAGTCCATCGTTTTCTTTAAAGGTAATGCAGCGGTTCACCTGCAAGGCATCAACTGGGTCTACAAGATTCATATCCTTATCGGGCTCACCCTCTTTTTGCTCTTTCCCTTCAGCCGCCTAGTGCATGTATGGAGCGTGCCGCTGGGCTACCTGTTCCGCCGCTACCAAATTGTTCGTCGCCGCGGATAATCACACCAATAGAGGCAACCATGAAAAGAATTGATACCCATCAAGTGGAAGCCCCCAATGCCCTGCCCCTAATTACCGTGGGCGACCAAACCATCACCCAAGACGAGATAGCCCAGGAAATGCAGTATCACCCGGCTACCGATCTTAATCAGGCGCAGCACAATGCAGCACGGGCATTGGTGGTCCGTCAGCTACTATTACAGCAGGCCCAAACCATGGGCCTGGCTATCGACTGTGAGGGAGATGAAGCCGTCATTAGCGCCCTGTTGGAACGGGAGCTCACCGTGCCAAAGCCTCAGGATGAGGACTGCCGCCGCTTCCATAAAGTAGAAATTGATCGTTTCAGCGAGCCTTGCCAGGTGCTTACCCGGCACATTCTGCTAGCCGCAGGCCCTGACGACGCCCGTTCCCGCGACAGCCAATACCACCAGGGACAAAAGTTGATCCAGCAACTGCGCGACGCCCCCCAGCGATTCCCCGAACTGGCCCAGCGTTTTTCACAGTGCCCTTCGAAGGATCAAGGCGGCGAACTGGGCTGGCTACAGCTTGGACAAACCATTCCGGAGCTGGACAAGGTGTTACAGCGCTTGCCTGAAGGATTGCATGCCCGCCCCCTTCCTACCCGTTATGGCTGGCATGTGGTACACATTATTGAACGTAGAGAAAGCCGCCCACTACCCTACGAACAAGTGGAAGAGCGAGTCCGTCATACCCTCACAGAACAGGCTACCCGGCGCGCCTTGCGCCACTATCTACTAGCCTTGGAAGCTGACATCGGGGTGAAGGGCTTTCAGCTCGACCCCGACTCCAACAGCCCGCTGATGCAATAATGGAGATCTCTTGCAGGTCACCCATGCCAGAACGACTGGACAGTTTAGGCCCTCACATTTGTTATCTGCGCCTGACGTCCCAACCGCCGTAGGTAACCTGTGCTGCACGCAGCGTATGCGCGAAAGCGTAAACACGCCTACTTCGCGATCAAGTGCTAACACGGAAAAATGCATCAGCTAATTCGCAAATACTATTAGGGCACCTCAAAAAATTCCTTACCCGCTCAGTGTTTCAGGCAGGAGCGCACTCTACACCTCATTCAAAGCACAGAAGGCGCGCCCCTCAAAGGGCGCACTTTTGTAGGCACGCGCCTTGTTGTTAATGACGTGCAGCAAAGGGGCCGTGCCACCCAGGAGGACCCGAAGGGCGTGGCCATAATCGCTCTCTTCAATCACCGGTCGATAAAGCGTAAAAACCCGTTAACCTTTGATCTTTAAACACTAAAACAGTACCACCGGCACAAAAGGGCTGTTAATGTCTGGTTCGAGACTTTCACCGCAGTGTGTAATTTGCTCGCTTTTTGCGTATGAGTAGGTGCGAAAAAGTCACCCGCTCATCGCTCACGGTATTTTCCCGCTGTTAACGATTCACGATTCACGGTTAACGAATTTTTCATGCCCGCCGATAGCAGCCGTAGCCAACAGCATCTAAAAGCCATTAACCGCGCCCTCGCCAGCGGGACCTATACGCAGGTACGCCAGCTGATCAATAACCTGCCCGGCGCTGAAGCGGCACATTTACTGGAATCCTCGCCGCCACGAGAACGGGAAATTCTGTGGCAACTACTGCATAAGGATCAGGAATCCGAAGTCTTGCAGTACCTGGGCGAAGAAGTGCGGGGGGAGTTACTGCGTGACCTGTCCACCGACGAACTGGTCTCGTTGGCCGAAGACCTCGACACAGACGACTTAGCCGACCTGCTGCAAGAGCTGCCGGACCATGTCACCTCCCAAATCATGGCCAACCTGGATGCTCAGAACCGAGAACGGCTCGAGCATGTCCTCAGCTACCCGGAAGACACCGCCGGTGGCCTAATGAATACGGACGTGATCACCGTGCGCCCGGAAATCACCTTCGAAGTGGTACAGCGCTACCTGCGTCGGCGCGGCGAAATCCCCCGCACCACGGATAACCTGGCGGTAGTTAACCGGAAAAACCAGTTCATCGGGCTGCTACCACTGACCAAGGTACTGATCAGTGATCCCGGCACCACTGTGCGCGAAGCTATGATCACCGACACAGAGTCCATCACTGCCACCCTGCCCGCCCACCAAGTGGCAAAAATCTTCGAACGCCACGATTTGGTCACCGCCCCGGTGGTGGACGAAGACGGCATGCTGGTGGGTCGGATCACCATTGATGACGTAGTAGACGTCATCCGTGAAGAAGCGGACCACTCTCTAATGAGCATGGCCGGTCTAGATGAGGATGAAGACACCTTCGGTTCCGTGTGGCAAACCGCACGCCGCCGGGCGCTATGGCTGGGCATCAATCTTCTCACCGCACTCGCCGCTTCCGCCGTTATCGGCCTGTTTGAAGCCACCTTGGAAAAGGTGGTGGCTCTGGCGATTCTGATGCCCATCGTCGCCAGCATGGGCGGCATTGCCGGCAGCCAAACACTGACACTGGTAATCCGCGCCATGGCGCTGGGTCAGATTCAGTCCAACAACACCCGTTACTTGCTGTTCAAGGAACTGTCCGTGGGCGCCATTAACGGTTTGCTTTGGGCTACCGTCATCGGCATTACTGCCGGGCTCTGGTTCAACGACCCGAATCTGGGTTTGGTCATCGCCGCCGCCATGGTGATCAACCTGGTGATGGCCGCCAGTGCCGGCGCCCTGCTGCCGATCACCATGAAACGGCTGGGCATAGACCCGGCACTGGCGGGCTCCGTGGTACTGACCACCATTACCGATATTGTCGGCTTTTTTGCCTTCCTCGGCCTGGCCACGGTGCTCTATGCCCACCTACTAGCGTGACAAAGAAGGCAGGCCATTATTGGCCTTTCCCCTAGCCAAAAAACAAACGAATCACAGGGGCAACTTATCGGCCAGCAACCTTAATGGGCGACAGCAGCAGAGACCCACAGGCAATATTGCCGCGATAGTCCACATCCGTACCGCTCCCTTGGATGCCTCTGAGCATCTCTCCCAGATGGCCGGCAATGGTAAACTCTTGTAGTGCACCTTTTACAACACCATTCTCAAACCAAAAACCGCTTGCCCCACGGGAGTAATCCCCGGTCACCAAATTAATACCCTGGCCCATGACTTCGGTAATTAGAATACCTTTGGGAACCTTGGCCATCAG
The DNA here is from genome assembly GCF_000524665.1 of Alcanivorax sp. 97CO-5. NCBI lineage: Bacteria > Pseudomonadati > Pseudomonadota > Gammaproteobacteria > Oceanospirillales > Alcanivoracaceae > Alcanivorax > Alcanivorax sp. 97CO-5. The sequence goes on along the minus strand of NZ_KI965903.1, from coordinate 131,559 downwards.
CGCGGCCAGCGAATCACCGGTGTCAGTGAGACGCACATTACGTACCCCTCCGCCATTGCCGGTGGGAGCCATATTCAGCCGCCGGCTGGCATAGAGCCCCAACGCATACTGTTTCAGCACACCATCTTCTACAAACGCTTGAGGCCGCGTGGGCAGACCATCTCCATCGAAAGGCGCTGACGCGTTACCCGCCGGCAGGTGAGGATTTTCCGTTAGCTGAAAACCGGCCGGTAACACTGGCTTGCCCAGGCTATCCTGCAAAAAAGAACTACGGCGATAAAGTGCACCACCACTGATAGCAGACACCAGATGCCCGAGCAAACCTGAAGCCACCTCTGGCGCAAAAATCACCGGCAGCTCACCAGTCTCCGGCACTTGTGCCCCCAGGCGAGCCAGCGCGCGCTCACGAGCACGCAGGCCCACCTCTTCAGCTGAAGCCAACTGATCACCCACCCGTCCACCGTCATACCAATAATCACGCTGCATGCCGGCATCATCCTCTGCAACGACGCTGCACACGCGGCTATGGTTAGTGCCACGATAGCCATGTAGAAAACCTTCCGAGGTGGCATACACCCTTAGACTAGCGCCACTGTTCACTGACGCCCCTTCTGAATTGACGATACGAGCGTCATCACGAGCTACCGCTTCACAATGCAGAGCGTCCTCAATGGCGGATTGGGTATCCATGGCCCAGGGGTGGTACAGGTCTAGGTTCGCCACGTCGGTAGCCAGCTGATTGGCTGGCGCTAGGCCCGCATAACGATCCTCTTCGGTGTAACCAGCAATGGCCGTGGCCGCCGCTAAGGTATCGCGCAAACTGTCACGATTATCGTCGGAGCTACTGGCGTGACCTTTACGCAGACCCTTATACACGGTGACGGAAACCCCACGGTCACGGTGGAATTCCACCGTCTCCACCTCTCCCTGGCGCACATTTACCGAATAGCCCTGGGACAGGCTCACACCCACTTCCGCCGCATCGGCGCCCTGGCGTTTTGCCTCTTCTATCAGCCAGGCAGCAGTATCTTTTGCCTGTTCTAGCTGCGTATTGTCGAGTTCGGCTGTCGTTGCGGAGGAATCAGACATAAAATAGCGGTTCCATTGATGGGTATTAAACAGTTATGACCGAGTATAGCGACGAGCAAATCACCAGCAAGGGCCAGCAAAAACGCGAAGACAATGCCTTGCAAGAACTGGGTCTGTTACTGATGGACATGAAACAGGTAGAGCGCGAACGCTTGCCCCTGCGTGACGATCTGCAATATGCGCTGGCTGAAGCTACCCGCATCACCAGTCATGAGGCCCGCCGACGTCACGCTCAATACATCGGCCGGCTCATCCGCGAGACTAACAGCGAACAGATTATCAAAGCATTGGAATTGCTCAATGATCCCTTTCGACAACAGCGGCTCAGCAACTGGGTCGAGCAGATTGTTGCATGTGAACAGCTGAAAGACGCGGGAGCCACCCTACAACAAATTTTGGAATTCTTTCCTCACGGCGACCGTCAGCAACTACGCAATCTCACGCGCAATGCCCTGAAAGCTCAAGTCGAAGATCCGGCCACGGCTTCCACGGCAGAAAAAGACAAATTCAAACGCGAACGCCGCAAACTGATCAATTACCTCAACCAGCTGGATAAAACCGCACCGCTGTACTGACTCCACGAGTAGACTTGCAAGTGGAGTCAGGGCCTTACCGGAATCACCACTGCAGTTTTATCCGCCTGCCACCATTGCAAGAAGTTCCCGCCGACGGATTTCTGGGGCAAGGATAGGTCGTCATCTTCGGTGCCCCGCTCCTTTTCCATGAGCGAGACATTTTCTTCAGCCGCCTCAAACCAGGCGTCGGGGTCTTGGACCCCGGCCAGCATTGCTTCGCCATACAGCGCCTTACTGAACCAAGTTCGCTCGGAATCATCACCACAACCAAACGAGGTACGGTCCGCCGCAGCAGAGGAAAACACCACTCGCTCCGGTGAAGCCAAGCTTTCCACCCATTTACCCGAGTAACAGGCCGACACCACCAGCCATTGATGACGAGCAGCAAGCTCATCCAGCCACGCCTTACCATCAGCAACAGAAAGATTATTGAGCTTGAGGCTCTTATCATCCAGTACCAAATCCCCGTTGGGCGATCCGTGGCTAACAACATGCATCAGTAACAGATCTTCATTTGGGTCCATCAAGGCATCCAGCGCTTTAAGGCTTTCCTGGATACTAGTACGGGTGGCCAAGGGCAAATCATCACTGCCCCCATTAATCAAACGCACGTGCCGCCGCTTCAAATTAAACACAGAGTCCAGCCGTTGTGCGACCCAATCCACTTCACGGGCAAACACCGCTTCAGTGCCATCTCCGCCCACCACCAATAAATAGACATCACGCACGCCCGGCCGCTGGGGCGCCAGTGACGACAACACCGACTGCAAACGGCTTGATTCCGTGTACAGCCTCGCTTCCATGGCTGCCGCCTGCCGCTGCTTACGCTGACGCCAGGCCTTTTCGCTAGGGTAATAATCACCTCGCACAAAAAAACCCTTTTCCACCACCGCCGTTCCTCCATCATTGAAACGAGTGCGGGTACCAGGGCCTTGCGCTTTGCCCTTTTCAAAATCGGCCCGAATCACGGCGCCGTCCGGGCGTGTCAAAACACCTTTTCCCTCGAAGGTAAAAAAATCAAATTCACCCTGATAATGATAGCCTTCATCGTTGCGGTAGGAACCTTTGACCATGTAGCCATCGGCGAATGTCCCTTCAAACTGCTCCCCGGATGCAGTAACCCACAGCCCCTGCCCATGGGGTTGAAAATCGCGAAATTCACCCTGGTAGGAATTATCATCCAGATATTCCACTGAGCCTTTAATCAGTTCGCCATCTTTGAACTCTCCCTGCCAAGAAGCATCTTGGCAGGTGTAAGCGCCTTCGCCATTAAGAACACCATTAACGAACTGGCCCTCCTGAACACAACCGTCGCGTTCCTCCAACCGACCCTCGCCGGTCATTAGCCCGTCCTGAAACTCCCCTTTATAACGCCGGCCACCGGGCCAAGTCAGAGTGCCCTCACCGTGAAACAAATTGCTCTTTACATCACCTTCATACACAGCGCCATCGGGCAGGCGCACATCCGCAGGTAACTGTCCCGGATCACAGGCCGCCAGCAACATTAGCCACACAAACAGACAAAGCGTTCTCATAAGCAACGGCTCTTCATTAACCCACCGGCAGTTTAAATTGTGCCAGCTGGGACGATGTACGACGCAGGTGAGTGCATAACAGGCGAGCAATATTTTCCATCACCAAGCTCACCGCATGAGGGCTGCGTTTGCGTAACTGTTCAATCCCTTTGCGGGTCAACACAATCAAAGTAGCGTCTTCTGCGGCACGCACCGTTGCCGACCGTGGCTCATGATCCACCAATGCCATTTCCCCCATGCAATCACCGGGTCGCAGGTGGGCAATCACCACTTCACCGCCTCCCTCATTGTTCTTCACAATATCCAGGCAACCTCGCACCACAAAACAAACAAAATCGCTACGGTCCCCTTCGCGGCAAACCACATCACCCACTGGCACCCGATTGACGAACACTAGTTTTTCCAATATTGCTAATTCGTCCTCGCTCAGACCGGCAAACAGCCGCATACGCGACAGAATATCCAGCACCTGGGACATCAGGCCGTGCCTCCGACGGTCAAAGCATCCACGCGCAGCGTCGGCTGCCCTACCCCCACCGGCACGGATTGACCATCTTTACCGCACACGCCAATTCCAGAATCCAGCGCCAGGTCATTGCCGACCATGGAAATACCGCGCATGACTTCCGCACCACTGCCGATCAAGGTGGCGCCTTTCACCGGGCAAACAATTTTCCCTTTCTCTACCAGGTACGCCTCGCTGGTGGAAAACACAAAACGCCCGGAAGTAATATCCACTTGCCCTCCGGCAAAGTTCACCGCATAGATGCCACGGTCCAGGCTGGCAATGATGTCCTGCGGATCACTCTCGCCTGGCAACATGTAAGTATTGGTCATGCGAGGCATAGGCAGGTGCGCATAGGATTCACGGCGACCATTACCGGTAGGAGCCACCCCCATTAACCGAGCATTAGTTTTATCCTGCATGTAGCCTACCAACTTGCCGTTCTCGATCAGCGTGTTGCAAGCGGAAGGCGTCCCTTCATCGTCCACATTCAGGGAACCACGGCGGTCCATCAAGGTGCCGTCATCCACCACGGAGCACAGTGGTGACGCCACCTGTTCGCCCATTTTTTTAGCAAACATGGACGTACCCTTGCGATTAAAATCGCCTTCTAGTCCATGCCCAACCGCTTCATGCAACAACACGCCAGGCCAACCCGGCCCCAGCACCACCGGCATGGTGCCGGCTGGCGCCGCTTCTGCCTCTAAATTCAGCAGCGCACCGCGCACTGCTTCCCTAGTCCAGGTTTCAATACGCTCTTCTTGCAACAACCAATCGTAGGCAACCCGCCCACCGCCGCCGGCACTACCACGCTCACGGCGCCCTGCACGTTCAGCAATCACGCTCACATTGCAGCGAATTAACGGACGCACATCCGCGGCCAGCGTGCCGTCGCTAGCCACCACCATCACCACATCCTGCTCGGCACTGAGGCTGGCCGTTACTTCGACAATGGCCGGGTCCAGTGACCGGGCCATTGCATCGATACGCTGCAACAGGGCTACCTTCTCTGTTGCTGGCCAGTCTAGCAACGGATCCATGGCGCCATAGCGGGCGGGCGGGGCTGCACGGCTGGCCAGCTGAATTTGGCGATCCTGACCTTGCTGGGTAATCGCCCGGGCCGCGCCGCTGGCCTGCTGCAAAGCAGCCAAGGTAATGTCATCGCTGTAGGCAAAACCGGTTTTTTCTCCCTGCACAATACGGACACCGGCACCTCGCTCGGTATTGAAACTGGCATCGCGAACGATGCCATCTTCAAGAACCCACGCCTCATGACGACTATGCTGAAAATAAATATCAGCGTAATCCGCCTGCCCGGTGAGTTTGTTATTCAGCAGTGAAGCCAGGTGCTGGGTGTTCAGATTAGCAGGTGCAAGCAGCACCGATTCTGCAATAGAAAGAACGTCATCAGTTCGTGTCATAGGGGCCTTCAATACGTAATCGTTGATGCTGTTGCACCGGCATACGCTGCCGAAGCTCATACAAGGTAGCAAGGTCCAACGGCGTCACAAGTACACCCGGTGCATTCCCCAGACTTGCTACCACGTCACCCCAGGGTGACACTAGCATGGAATGGCCGTAACTGGCACGACGCGGGCTATGTTGCCCACACTGGTTGGCGCCCAGCACATAACAGCCCGTCTGCACCGCCGTCGCTCGCAGCAGCAGCTCCCAATGCGCCTTACCGGTTACCGCGGTGAACGCGGACGGGTATACCAACAGTTCTGCCCCGGCACTCGTCAGCCGCTGAGCCAGCGCGGGAAAACGCAGGTCGTAGCAAATCGCCAGGCCAACTTGAACACCGCCAAGCGGCGCGGTAACGATGGCTTCACCTGGCTCGAAAAAATCCGATTCTCTGTATTGGCCCTGGGCATCGTGTACCTGGGCATCAAACAGATGCAGCTTGTCGTAACGACCTACCACCTGACCTTCAGACGAAACCGCCAAAGAGCGAGTACGCACCCGTGGCGCCGACACGGGTTCTCCGTCAGGACGGGTCAACGAAGGGATGCTACCGCCAATAATCGCCATACCCAACCGGGATGCCTGCTCACACAGCCACTGTTCCAACCTTTCATACTCAGCGGCCAGTGCTCGATAATCGACGCCATAACCAGCAAAATTTTCCGGCAGCACCGCTAGGCTAGCGCCCTGGTCATGGGCCTCCTGTAACAGCTGAGCAGCCTGCTCTAGATTGGCCTTTGCACTTTCTACGCTGGTCATCTGTATTGCAGCAACGTGTACCACGGCATCTGGCTCCATCATTCGAAAATCCCTTCTGTCTCAGACACATCGGGGCCCGACCAGCTACCACTTACTCGGTACTCCATGGTCGCGGTCTTGTCCAATTCATCGCCCCATATTCGCTCTACCACAAAGATACCGGCACACGCAGCAGGTCCAGCCAAACACCCAGCATACAAGTTACTGGACAGGGGCAACGTGACTTCCATTTGATGGTTCAGGGTTTCTTTTTCAAGATTGATCGTCCCTTTCACGCGAATTGCCGCAGAAGGCGAATCAATCGCTAGGTTGCTTGTAGACACATGAGGCCCGTCGAGGGCGAAGTCCCCGGTGATGCTGTCGCAACTCAAGCCTTTTTTATACAGATCAGAGAAATCCAGTCGCAAGCGACGCTGGATGGTGCCCAGATTAAGGATCCCCAACAGCCGCAAGAACGACGTTTTGGTATCGGTATCGGGTATCCGGCATTCACCAATATCAACCCGGGCCTGACCGTTCAGGGCAAGATAGTTTGGCGCCAACGGCCATTGCGCCCACCCTAGCGACACCTTGGCTGTGGCATCTTCTGATTCAATCATTTCCGGTAGCCCCCAGGCGCGCAATGAACGGCCCAGATTCTCCGACGTCAGCGAGCCATTGAAGCGGGTGTACTGGGCGCCGTCATCCTCCGTCCAGTCCACCGTGCCCAGAATGCGGCTAGCCCGCCAACGGCCTTGCAAATCATTGATTCGCAGCCCCTGCTCTGTGGGGCGTAGTTCCGCCTGCCACTGGCCAAAATCCTCGCCATCGATACGCAAATTAGCTAACCGGGCGTTTACCGACGGCAAATCCATTGGCGACAAGGGCGCGCCGGATTGTGGATCAGCGCTGTCTGGCAAAGTCAGGTTCATCCGCGAGACGGATAGATCGAGCGGTACCTTGCCTCGGGCCGAAAACCCTTCAGGGATGGCCACCGAGCCGGCCACGGACGGGCTGCTCAACGCCAGATCCCAACCATTAGCACGGGGCAACACGGACAGACTTGCCTCCGGCACATCCACACCAAACAAATCCAGTGTGGCCACCTGCACATTAACCTTGTTCAACCCACCCTGCTGGGCCCCATTACCGCCACCGCCCGAAGCGTTCGAGTCCATGGCTGGCAGCAACTCATTGCTGACGAAATCAATCCACGCTTGCGCGCTGGCCCGAGCCAACCGCCCCTGCACATCGATGCCGGAAGCAGGGATGTGTGGAGTACCGACACCCAGTCTAACCCCACCCCGCACGGTTTCATTAAGAGCGAAAGCGCCGCGCACGGTATCACCATATTGTAACGCCAGATGTTGACCATTATGGGTAAGGTCCAGCGCCAGATTCCGCGATTGAGAGGCCGTCTTCCCCAGCGGAACAGGCGCATCCACTATGACGCCCTTAAGTGAAGAGGTGGCATGCAGGGCGAAAGAATTTCCCTGCCAAGGCACTTGGATTGCCATAGCCAACGGTAACGAGCCACTGGCCGGCGCCAGCCAATCGAAGCCCAACCAATTGCGCAACGACTCCACCGGCACTTCGCCATCCAAGGTCAGCGTGCTTTTACCCGATCCGGTAATCCATTTACCCGTCACCTCGCCGCCCAAAGTGGAGGCGCTAAGCCGTGACATTTGCAGCCCGTTACGCAAATGAAAATATACCGGCGCCTGTACGTCGGTGATAAGCAAATTACGCTCACGGTTTTCCACCTGCCCATCAGCCACGGACGCATTCACGATCACCATGGGCGAGGTCGACCCTTTCTTGAGTGGGATATTCAGGGTCAGCTGCCCTTTCATGTTACCGCCCAGATAGCGCCAGTCTTTTACCTCTTGGGGGAGCTGCTCAGCCAACGGCGTGTTCTGAAACACTGTATCCAGGTCTTCGAGCGGACCACTGACTTGGCCGGCCACAATCACGCTGGGGCCGCTCTCATCATCAAAAGCGGGCACGTCTACATGCACCTCGGTGAGCTGACTATTCAACAGGCTCCCTTGGCTGGCCACTCCTTGCACCTCACGACCATTAACCCACACATCCGCCTTAACACCAGTGGCCTCCGGCCAGTCCGGCAGAAACGACAGGCGCACATCGTCGGCCTGATAGCGCATCTGAAAAGTGCGGTCCTGCTGTCGACTTTTGTCGATTTTTACCGGCCCCTGATAGAGCAATTGCCCGCGCTGAAGATGACCATCGCCAATCGCTTGCGACAACCACCCGGACAGCCCATCCGGGAGCGGCTTCAGGGGAATGTAGTGACTGGCCCGCGCGCCATTTCCATCGTAAATTTCCGCGGCCAGACGCAGCTCGGGAATTTCTCCCGGGCGCAAGGTAACGGCCATCATGGCTTCGCCGTAGGCATCTGGGTTCACCACCCGCAAGCGGCTGGAGCGCACCGAGAGCGCCTCGCCCTCCCGCTGCCAACCAAACACGCCGGCCAGTTGGCCGCCCAGTGCATGATCGTACAGTCGCGGTAATTGCAGCGACACATTGTCACTGTAAAGGTGCGCCAACCCCTGATTCGGAGACCCTGCCACCCAGCCATTCAGCCCCTTAACACCAGGGATATTGTCATCCGCCTCGCTCGCCAGCCCAGCAAAACGCACCTGAAACTGCTCCAAGTCTCGCGCATGACCGCTCAGATACACCCCTTCCACTACTCCCCGGGGGGACGCCACCGCTATTTTTTCACGCCATTCACTGGCCAATTTCGGCAACGTAAACGGCCAGTCTTTGAATTGCTGAGTTATGGCATGCAAGGGCAACGCATTGGCCCGCAGCTGCCATTCACGCCGCTCGCCCTGGGTTTCCCATCGCAACGCCATATCCCCCAGCGTCAGCGGACCGGTAGGTGAGTTTCCTGTCAAATTGGATAGCGACAACGTGGCCTTCTGGTCCTCACGCAGCAGCGATGCCCGCAACGACAGGCCACTCAAAGGCAACACTGTATCTGCCTGGAATAGTGTCAGTGTAGGCACATCAACCTGCAGCTGCCCGGAGGTAGGCTCCCCCCCCTGCAGTGTCCCCCATAGGGCTACAGACGCATCCAGCGAGCCCAGTTCCAGCGGCATGGCGTCGATTTGAGGCAACCATTCGTTCAGCCGCTTGCCTTCAAAGCGAGTAAAAATATCCGCATCCACTTGATCCAACGTGTAGGCATCTTCATGCAGGTGAATTTTTGCCAGCAAAGACAGGGGCCGATCACGGGCCTCCACCCGCACCGCCAGCCGATGTTCGTCACCATCGTTGGTCATGGTGGCATCCAGCTCGGATGCTGCCAACGGTGGCATTCCTGGCCACTCTAAAGACAGCCGGGCATCGCTGATCGACAGTAATTGCTGTCGATAAAACAATTTTAGAATACGTTCCAACGGTGGACGATTATCAGGGTCACTTTGCCCAAGCACATCCAACCCTCGTAGACGAATCTTGCCGTCATCGCCGCGCACCAGACTCAAATCGACACCGCGCACACTGAGCTCTTCAAGCACCAGATCCCGGTGCCACAAGGAGCGCAAGACATCGATGCTAAGCACCACTTCGCCCAGCACCAAAGGCGCTTCGCCTTCGGGGGCTGGCAGGCGAATCTGGCGAGCCACAAATTGTGGCACCAACCCGGACATGGTTCCGTTCAGCTCGGCAATGGTTAGTGGGGTCTGGATGCGGTCTTCAAATATCTGCTCAAGGCGCTCACGGTAATCGGGCACCAACAACATAAGCTGACGCCCCACCACCACGTAAGCGGCCATCAGCAATAAAACTGTCGCGACCGTCCACCACAGGGAAGGAAAAAATCGGCGCCAGCGTGCGAAGCGGGTCAATACCATAAGTTAGTCGATTTGCCAGTAAGGAATGTCGGCCCATTCAAGCAGTTCCACCGTTTGCTCCAGCGGCAGGCCAACCACCCCACTGTAACTGCCAGACAACGACTCCACCAGTGCGCCACCCAACCCTTGAATGCCGTAACTGCCCGCTTTGTCGCGCCCTTCACCCGTGGCCACATAGACCTCTAGCCGGGCGGCTTCAAACGGTCGAAATTGTACGGTTGTTACCGTGTGACGCACAGCCTGCCGACCTTCACTGCACACACACACCGCTGAGATAACCTGATGAGACGTCCCACTCAGCTGCGTCAACATGGCCAGCGCCTCTGTATCATCGGCAGGCTTACCCAGAATTTGGTCTCCCAGTACCACCGCCGTATCAGCCCCCAACACAGCACCAGGCGTAGGCATACGAGCCTGGCCCACCAATGCCTTTTCGCGGGCCATACGTCGCACATAGTCCACTGCCGCCTCGGCCGACCGAGGCGTTTCATCAATGGACGGCGCCGGTAGCACCGTAAAGGGAACCGCAATCTGCTGAAGCAATTCAGCACGGCGAGGAGAACCGGAGGCAAGGTAAAGAATCATAGGGCCAGAAAAAATGAATAATTGATAAGGGAAAATGGATAGCGAAGAATTCTAACTACTCGTCATTGCGCCCACTGCATGACGACAGTTTCGTTATCAATTATCCATTATCAACTGTCAATTGCTCTTTAGCGTACTAGAAAGCGCAACTGAATCCAGCGTAACACCGCACATACCGGACGCCATACTAAAGCGCTGGACACAGAAGAATAGAGAATGGTGTAAGGCGGATACAAGGTACGGCCCACGGATTCCTGCACCAGGAAAGCCAGCAAGCTCACCGTACCCACCAACAAGAAAATCACAGCGCACTGCTGTAGCCCGTTGAACACTCGCATGCGCTTGTACGCAGCGAGCATCACAAAAGCGCCTAGCGCTGTCGCCAGGCCCCATTGTCCCAGCGTAGTCCCCACCAGCACATCGTGATAAAGCCCCACAAAAAAGCCCCACAACACGCCAATACGATGCGGCAGGACAAGTACCCAATACACCAGCACCAGTAGCATCCATTCCGGGCGAATCCAGTCAATGCTCGCAGGTAGAGGGATTACCTCCAGCAGAGCCGCCAACAGTAAGGTAACGATGATAACGCCGGTACCGGCAGGACGATCACTGACCATTGTCAGCCTCCGCTGGAGTCGGCCTAGCCTGAGGCGCTTGCGTGGGCTGAACCAGCAGCACATGGCTGGCACGATCAAGTTGGGCTGTGGGCCGCGCAGTAATGTGAGCAAACGGTGTGCCCGCCTGATGGTTCACCGAAGTTACGCTCGCCACCGGGTAACCTCGAGGATACAGCTGCCCTAAACCGGTACTCACCAACAAATCCCCCTGTTGAATGCCCGCCGTGTCAGGTACATATAAAAGCTTCAGTCCACTGGACTGCCCCACCCCGGCTAATACCGCGCGCACGCCATTACGATTTACCTGCACACTCATCGCGTGGCTGGCATCGGTAATCAACAGCACCCGTGAACTGAGCGGACCGGCATCCACTACCTGACCAATCAGTCCTTGGGAATCGAGCACCGCCTGGCCTCGGAAAACATTGTCTCCCGTACCCTTGTTGATCACGATTTCCTGGCGGTTCGGGTCGGGATCCACACCGATGATTTCTGCCACCAGTACATTGGCATCCAAGTCCGCCGAAGAATTAAGCAACTCACGCAACCGCACGTTTTCCGCTTCCAGCACCGCCAAACGCTGCACCTTCTGCTCCAGAATCAAAGCCTGACGCTGCAAGCGACGATTCTCGTCGAGCAGCGTGCCACGGCTTTGGGTCTGTTCGGAGAGCCATTCACCACTGTCTACCGGCAGGTGGGCCAGATAATGAATGGGCGCAGTCAGGTAGCCCAGCACATGTCGCACCGGGGCGGCCCAGGGGGTTCGCTGATCCAACACCATCATGACGACAGCAAGGACCAGCGCGATAATGACGCGGTAGGAGGATTTGGCCGGGGCCACCATGGGAATTAACCCATGGCCAGCATGTCAAAGCCTTGGCTGTCCATCAGCTCCAGTGCCTTGCCGCCGCCACGGGCTACACAGGTCAACGGGTCATCGGCAACAATCACCGGCAAGCCTGTTTCTTCCGAGAGCAGACGATCGATATCGCGCAACAAAGCTCCGCCACCGGTAATCACCAAACCACGCTCGGCAATATCCGAGGCCAGCTCAGGCGGAGAGGCTTCCAGTGCATTCTTCACCGCATTGACGATGGACGCTAGGGGCTCTTTCAGAGCCTCCAGAATTTCTTCGGAATTCAGCGTAAAGCTGCGCGGCACACCTTCCGCCAGATTACGGCCACGCACATCAATTTCACGGATCTCGGCGCCTGGGTAAGCAGTCCCTATTTCGTGTTTGATACGTTCAGCGGTGGACTCACCAATCAGAGAGCCATATTCCTTGCGCACAAACGCCACAATCGCCTCATCAAAGCGATCACCGCCGATACGCACGGACTCAGAGTAGACCACCCCGTTAAGAGAGATCAGCGCGATTTCCGTGGTGCCACCACCGATATCTACCACCATGGAGCCACGGGCTTCTTCTACGGGCAGGCCAGCACCAATGGCCGCCGCCATGGGTTCTTCGATCAAATACACATCACGGGCGCCAGCACCATAAGCGGAATCTTGAATGGCACGACGCTCTACCTGGGTAGATTTGCACGGTACACACACCAGCACGCGGGGCGCCGGCGGAAAAAACCCGGTGTCATGCACTTTCTTAATAAAGTACTGCAGCATTTTTTCGGTCACGTCGAAATCGGCGATAACGCCGTCTTTCATGGGCCGAATAGCCGTAATATTGCCTGGGGTACGCCCCAACATACGCTTAGCATCAGCGCCAACGGCCGCCACACTTTTCTGTGCACCATGGTGACGGATGGCAACCACGGAGGGTTCATCCAATACGATGCCGCGGCCACGCACGTAAATAAGGGTGTTTGCGGTCCCCAAATCGATGGACAAATCGGTGGAGAACATCCCCCGAATACGCTTAATCATGGACATCCTGGCCAGTTTCCTGAACTTTTCGCGAAAAAACGATGCCTAGCGGGAAAAAGCCGAGCATCTCATAAGATGGCGCAACTCTAGCAACGGCAAGGTCATTGGGCAAGCTGACATACTGTGGGTACAGTGGCCCCGGATAGGCGGTCTATGGTACTTTTTGCGCCTTTCAGCCCTTAGTGCCTGTTTGTAATCTATACGCAACCGCGCCGGCGTTCCTTTTTTCGTTAGATCGTGCTTGCGAACGCGCTGTGTAGCTGCTCTATATAAACAGGCTCTTACCCTCCACCAGCCTTCGGCGGGGGATGCTTACGGAGAGAACCATGGCCATTAATTCCAAGGTGGTTGCCCAGGTGGCCCATCTGGCACGTCTAAAAGTGGACCCCCAGGACAGCAACGCCCTGTCCGACCGTCTGAATGACATCCTCGCGATGGTAGACCAGCTGCAGCAGGCCGACGTGGACGGCGTGGCCCCCATGGCCCACCCGCTGGACGTTACTCAACCTTTGCGCGACGACGTAGTGACGGAACCCAACATCCGTGACAAGGCACTGGCCATTGCCCCGGCAGTTGAAAACGGCTGCTTCTTGGTTCCCCGGGTCATTGAATAAACATGACCGTTTAAAGGCGAAAGAAAAAACATGCATACCAAAACCCTGACCGAACTCAAGGCTGGCCTAGCTGCCGGAGATTTTTCCTCCCGCGAGTTGACCGAACACTTCTTGGCCCGCATCAAACAGTATGACGGCGAACTCAACAGCTTTGTCACCGTGACCGAGGAACAAGCACTGGCCCAAGCGGATGCCGCCGATGCAACCCTTGCCACTAACCGTGCATCCTCCTCAGTGAGCGGCCTGCTCACCGGCCTGCCCATCGCCCACAAGGATATTTTCTGCACCGAGGGCGTGCGCACCAGCTGTGGCTCAAAAATGCTGGACAACTTTATTGCCCCCTACACCGCCACCGTGGTGGAAAAAATGGCGGCTGAAGGCGCCGTCATGCTGGGCAAGACCAACATGGACGAGTTCGCCATGGGCTCCTCCAATGAAACCAGTTACTACGGCCCAGTGAAAAACCCATGGGATCTAGAGCGGGTGCCTGGCGGCTCCTCCGGCGGCGCAGCCGCTTGCCTGGGCGCCCGCCTAGCGCCTGCTGCTACCGGCACCGACACCGGCGGCTCCATTCGCCAACCTGCGGCGCTGAATAACATCACCGGCCTCAAACCCACCTACGGGCGAGTCTCACGCTGGGGCATGATTGCCTTTGCTTCCAGCCTGGACCAAGCCGGCCCCATGGCCCAAAGCGCTGAAGACTGTGCGTTGATGCTGCAAGCCATGGCCGGCCACGATCACCGCGATTCCACCAGCCTCAACGAAAAGGTGGGCGATTATCTTGGCGCCCTTAAAGACGACATCCGCGGCCTGACCATTGGCATCCCGGAAGAGTTTTTCCCAGACACCCTGGATGGCGCTATCGCCGACAACAGCCGTGACGCGATCCGCGAACTGGAAAAACTCGGCGCAAAAGTAGTATCCGTCTCCTTACCCAGCATCAAGCTATCCGTACCAGCCTACTATGTGATTGCCCCGGCAGAAGCCAGTGCCAACCTTAGTCGTTTTGACGGTGTACGTTTCGGCCATCGATGTGATGACCCACAGGATCTGGAAGACCTGTACAAGCGCTCTCGCTCAGAAGGGTTTGGTGATGAAGTAAAACGGCGCATCTTAGTCGGCGCCTACGCGCTGTCCGCTGGTTACTACGACGCATACTATCGCCGCGCCCAACAAGTGCGCCGTTTAATCCGTGACGACTTTGCCCGCGCCTTTGAAAAAGTAGATGTACTGATGGGACCCACAGCGCCTGAAACCGCCTTCAAGCTCGGAGCGAAGAAAGATGATCCGGTCAGCATGTACATGGCCGACGTGTTCACCATCGGCGTTAACTTAGCCGGCCTTCCTGCGCTGTCCATGCCCACGGGATTCATCAACGGCCTGCCCACCGGCACCCAGATCATCGGCAACTATTTCCGTGAAGGGCAAATTCTTAACGTGGCCCACAAATACCAGCAGGCCACAGACTGGCACAAACAAGCGCCAGCGTTTGGAGGTGCACAATGAGTTGGGAAATCGTCATCGGCCTGGAAGTCCACGTCCAGCTCAACACCGCCAGCAAACTGTTTTCCGGGAGCAAATTATCCACCGGCGCAGAACCGAACACTCAAGCCTCATTGGTCGACCTGGGCCTGCCCGGCACTCTGCCAGTGGTGAACAGGGAAGCGGTACGCAAGGCTGCTTTATTCGGCTTGGCCATTGATGCGGACATCTGCCGTCACAGCGTTTTTGAGCGGAAAAATTATTTTTATCCAGACCTACCCAAAGGCTACCAAACCACGCAGTTGGCCGAGCCTATTGTGGGTGCCGGCACCGTTGAAATTCAGCTTGATAACGGTGAGAAAAAAAGCATTCGCATCCACCATGCGCATCTAGAAGAAGATGCAGGCAAGTCTTTACACGAAGACTTCCATGGCATGACGGGCATCGATCTAAACCGCGCCGGCACCCCGCTGATTGAAATCGTCAGCGAGCCGGACATGGCCAACGCAGAAGAGGCCGTGGCCTTTGCTCGCAAGCTGCACGCTATCGTCACCTCCATTGGTATTTGCGATGGCGACATGTCCCAAGGCAACATGCGTTTTGATGTAAATATTTCTGTTCGCAAACCTGGCGAACCCCTGGGCACACGCACTGAAACCAAAAACCTCAATTCTTTCCGCTTCATGGAAAAGGCCATCGCCCTTGAAGTGGAACGGCAAATTGACGTTTTGGAAGACGGCGGAGAAATCGTTCAAGAAACCCGCCTATACAACGGCGACACGCATACCGCTCGCTCCATGCGCAGCAAGGAAGACGCCAATGACTATCGCTACTTCCCCTGCCCAGATCTGTTGCCAGTGGCCATTACCGATGCCGACATCGAAGAATTGAAAGCGGCCATGCCAGAGCTGCCTGATTCACGCAAAGCCCGTTTCACAAACGATTATCAGCTTTCTGAATACGATGCAGACCTGCTATCCGGCTCCATCGCTACTGCCGCTTTCTTTGAAGCGGCCGCAAAATCCGGCGGCGACGCCAAGCTGGCGGCAAACTGGGTGATGGGTGAGCTGGCCGCCAAGCTGAACGCCGAAGAAAAAAGCATAACCGACAGCCCAGTCAGTGCCGAGCAGCTTGGCCAGCTGATAGCACGTCTGAAAGACGGCACCATCAGTTCGAAAATTGCCAAGCAGGTATTTGAGGCCTGCTGGGCCGGTGAAGGTAATCCGGACGAGATTATCGAAGCCAAAGGCCTGAAACAGATGAGCGACACCGGCGAGCTGGAAAAAATTGTCGATGACATCATCGCCAACAATGCCGCTCAGGCAGACGACTACCGCAACTCTGATGATGCCAAGAAAAAGAAAAAAATCGGTTTCTTTGTGGGCCAGGCCATGAAAGCCACCCAAGGCAAAGCGAACCCGCAGCAATTGAACAAACTGTTGCAGGAGAAACTGCAATGAGCCTGATCCGCGACCGGGTAAAACTGGAAAAGAAAGACGGCATTGCCTACGTCACCCTGAGCCGAGCCGACAAGTATAACGGCTTGGATTTTCCGATGATGGAAGGGCTGGTAGAAACCGCTCGACTGATTCGTAAAGATCGTCAATTGCGCGCCGTTATTCTTCAGGGCGAAGGCAAAGCGTTCTGTGCGGGGCTGGATTTCGGCACCGTCATGAAACAACCGGTCAAGCTACTTCGCAGCTTTACCAAATACGGCATCAAAAAAACCAATCTGTTTCAGGACGTCTGCTGGTGCTGGCGCGAACTGCCAATTCCGGTGATTGCGGTACTCCACGGCTACTGCTACGGCGGTGGCATGCAGATCGCCCTGGCTGCAGATTTCCGTATCACTACGGCGGATTGTGAAATGTCCATCATGGAAATCAAATGGGGCATGATCCCCGACATGACAGGTACGGTAACCCTTCGCGAGTTAGTCCCCATGGATGTGGCCAAAGAACTGACCATGACCGGGCGGCTGTTTAGTGGCGACGAAGCCAAAACCATGAACCTAGTCACCCGCGTGGCGGCGGATCCACTAGAAGAGGCCGAGAAGCTGGCTCAAGCCATCATAGGGCGCTCCCCAGATGCCATCAGTGCCAGCAAGGCCCTGTTTCAACAAAGTTGGAATGTACCGGAGGCCCAGGCGTTCGACGTGGAAAGCAAACTGCAGTTCAAACTGCTGCGTAGCAAAAACCAGCGCCGCGCTATGCAAGCTAACATGAAAAAAGAAACGCCCCAATTCGGCCCCCGCGAACGCGATTACTGAGCGAATTTGCTCGCATCAAAACGCCTTACCCGCGAGCCTGTTTTAGACTGATATTGTGCGGCAGACTCAATAGAAAAACCGAGCATTGTTGGTTGAGGCAACACATGTTTTGTGTAGCCGCTTTTGCGCTCAGCCCCGCCGGCATAAGCACCCCATCAACACACTGATGGGGCTGCGGCTGTTACAGCCGAGAAATCTGCCTCTAGGCCCGCACAGACGACGCCTTAAAGTACGACGTGTGCCGCCCACACCACACTATCGATATAGAAACCAAGGGAGCATGGCCCACCCTGACGCGCAAACGCGCCCTTGTTGCCGACGAACAGATCGCTCGGCTCTGAGCACACATCACCACCAACCAGCAGAGCATGCTGACATGACTCTTGCCCCCTATATTTCTGACAAGCATCACACCACATTGAGCATCGCCTATTTTGAGTTCGGCGATGCTATTATTTGAAAAAGAAAACCCGCCAATTATGTATTCAGCCTATTCGAGGCTAATGTAGAGGCTCTGGTGGATAACCCGGCGGTTGGTCATGCCGGCGAAGGGAGAGGTTACTGGCGCTATTGGCCCCGCGCAGTGCGGCAGCCCGCTGCTCGATAGTCAACAAGCCCAAGCGCGTGTCCATTAATCTGATTCGAACCAGCCCAAGCATGATCCATCAGCTTGGTAGCGGCATAGCCTGGCAGGGAACATCATGGTGTAGTCAGGTAACGGATATCTGTCGGCCTGATTCGATAGCGCCGACGCCTAGGCAACAAAGCACAACGTAAACAACCACCCAAGGAGGGGCGCTCACAATGAAACATCTCATCGGATGGGCTTTTTTGATTGTTGTCATCATTCTGGTTCTGATTGGCTTAATGGCGGAAGAACCGCCGATCATGGCCGAAGGCATGGAAGATATACCCACGGCCACGGACAATCAGCCCGACAACTAATTCATCGCGCAAACCGGGCATTCGGGGTCACGGGGAATCGCCACTTGGCGCCAACTCAATGTCCGACCGTCAAACAAATGCAGAACCGATGCCACCGAGGTACCGGTGAGGGTTCGTATGGCCGCCAATGCCTGCAAGGTGCCCACCATACCCACTACAGGCCCGAGAATCCCCGCCTCGCTACAGGCCAGATCCCCCTCTGAACCCTCGCCGTACACGCAGGCATAACAGGGGCTGTCTTCCGTGCGTAAATCGAACACCGCCAACTGACCATCCATGCGAATAGCGGCGCCACTGACCAGCGGTGTACGGTGCGCCACACAGGCACGATTGATGGCCTGGCGAGTGGAAAAATTGTCAGTGCAGTCCAGTACTAGGGTGGCGTCAGCAACAGCCTCATTCAGCCACGCATCATCCACCCGCACCACAGCGGAACGAATATCCACATCCGCATTCAACAGTTGCAACTGATCGCGCAAGGCTTCCGCCTTGGCCTGATTCAGCTGGTCACCCCGAAACGCCACCTGTCGATGCAGGTTGCTCAACTCCACCCGGTCGTCATCCGCTAGCACCAGCTGCCCCACCCCAGCACCCGCCAAATACAGCGCAGCAGGATTGGCTAGGCCACCACAACCCACCACCAATATCCGCGCCTTGCTCAACGCTTCTTGCCCAGGCAAATCGAATTCTTCCACCATCAACTGGCGACTGTAGCGAAGCAGCTGGTCATCGTTGAGCATAATCGTCTCCCTGGCACTCAAAGGCGTGGGATTCTATGGTACAGCTTGCTGCACTTCATGCACCCAACAGATCCGTTCCTGGCTTTGCGGTGCAAATGTTCAACTCTTGGACCCAGCGGCACATTGCTTGCCTAAGGTTACCCGATCATTTCCGCCCAGATCCTGCTCTGTACGCACGTCTTCAAAGCCGATGTCGGCCAACAACGCCCGTACCGCGTCACCCTGCTCAAAGCCATGCTCCAGCAACAACCAACCGCCAGCAACCAGCTTACCTGCTGCTTGCTGCGCAATGGTGATCAGATCCGCCAACCCCTGATCGCCGGCCACTAGGGCCGAGCGAGGCTCGAAACGCACATCGCCTTGTGCCAAATGGACGTCGCCATCTTCAATGTAAGGAGGGTTGCTAACGACAAGGTCAAAAAAACCATCACAGGGGGTCAGCCAGCTGCCTTGCAGGCAACGCACTGTAGCCCCCAACTGACGGGCATTTGCCGCTGCCACTTGCAGCGCCGCCGCGCTATTGTCCACCAGCGTCACCTGCCAAGCCGGCTGCTCCAAAGCGAGGGTAATACCGATAGCACCGGTACCGGTTCCCAAGTCCACGACCCGTGCGTTAGCAGGCAATGCCAGCGCAAGCACCTGTTCCACCAAGGTTTCAGTATCGGGGCGTGGAATCAGAGTATCGGCGGTTACACTAAACCGGCGGCCAAAAAACTCCCGCTCTCCAATCAGGTGGGCCACGGGCTCACCCTGCTCACGGCGAGCCAGCAGGGCTTCAAACTCCGCCTGCTGAGCCCTGGTCAGTTCCCGCTCCGGCCAAGTAAACAGCCATGTACGAGATTGCTCCAGCACATGGCAAAGCAACACTTGGGCATCCAGCGCTGCGCAAGGGGATGACGCCAACCGATGGCGAGCCTGGCGCAGGGCGTCATCAATGCGCACGGTTAATGCTCGCCTAAGGCCGCTAGCTGATCCGCCTGATACTCTGCCAGCAACGCACCCAAAATCTCATCCAAATCTCCTTCAACGATTTCATTTAACCGGTAAAGGGTAAGATTAATACGATGATCAGTGACTCGTCCCTGAGGATAGTTATAGGTACGGATACGCTCTGAACGATCGCCGGACCCGACGAGGGATTTACGCTCCGCAGCCTGCTCGGCATGGGCCGCATTCTGCTGCGCGTCATACAGCTTAGCGCTCAGTAGGCTCATAGCCCGAGCCTTGTTCTTGTGCTGGCTACGCTCATCCTGGCACTCCACCACCACCCCGGTGGGTAAGTGAGTAATGCGCACAGCCGAATCCGTGGTGTTAACGTGCTGACCGCCAGCACCGGAGGAACGATAGGTATCAATACGCAGGTCTTCAGTGCGAATCTTGATATCCCCCAGGTCTTCCGCTTCAGCCATAATCGCCACTGTGCAGGCAGAGGTATGAATACGCCCCTGGGATTCTGTGGCCGGCACCCGTTGCACCCGGTGGGCTCCGGATTCAAATTTCATCCGCGAATAGACGCCATCGCCAATCACCCGTGCAATCACTTCCTTATAGCCGCCATGCTCGCCCTCACTGGCGCTCACCATCTCCACTTTCCAACCCCGTTGATCCGCATACTTGGAATACATGCGGAATAGGTCTCCGGCAAAAATGGCCGCTTCGTCCCCCCCCGTGCCGGCGCGAACTTCAAGAAACACATTGGCTCCATCGCGGGGATCCTTCGGTAGCATCAGCTTTTGCAGCTCTGCCGCTAACGCCTCCATGCGCTCCTGAGCATCACGGGCTTCTTCCGCGCCCATCTCACGCATATCCGCGTCGCTGTCGTCCTGCATCGCTTTAGCCGCACCATGATCCTCCACGGCCTGCTGGTATTGGCGATAACACTTCACCACTGGATCAATTTCAGCGTATTCCCGGGACAGGTCACGGAATTGGTTCTGGTTGCTAATCACATCCGGATCGGACAATAGCCCCGCCAACTCTTCAAACCGGTCTGCAAGCTTATCGAGCTTGCCTTGCAATGACGCTTTCATAAATTCGCTTCCACGCTTCACGCAAATACGCCGCCCGGCGGGCGCACGCAAAAATTCGATACATCGAGAGAGTTCTTTGCGCTACGACTGGTCGTCGTCGAGCAGCAACTCACGAGCCAGCAACAGGGCTTCGGCGCGGCCATCCGCGGCCATTTTGCGCAAGGTCACGCTGGGGGAATGCAGCCACTTGTTCACCAGCGAATGCTGAAACCTGCGCAGCACCTGCTCCGCATCGCCACCATTGCGCAACTGCTGCAACGCTTTTTCCAGTTCGCTTTCCGCCATAGCCTTGCGCTGCTCACGATAATCACGCAGCACCTTAACGGCATCCTGTTCACGGCGCTGACGACGGTGGCGCACAATGGCATCTCGAATCAGCTCTGAGGCCTCCTGGGCCGCCTGCTGACGAGAACGGACATTTTCCTGAATCGCTTCTTGCAGATGGTCCACCGTATACAGGTAGACATCACCCAGTTCGCCCACTTCCGGTTCGATATCCCGTGGCACGGCAATATCCACCATAAACATGGGTCGGTGACGGCGTTTTTTCAGCGCCCGCTCCACCATACCCTTGCCCATAATCGGCAACGGCGCAGCGGTGCATGAGATCAGGATATCCGCACGCTCCAGCGCCACCGGCAATTCTTCTAGGCTGATACCACGCCCCCCCACGGCGGCGGCCAACTCCGAGGCTCGCTCCTGAGTGCGATTGGCAATGGTAATTTCCTGCACCTGCTGCTCACTCAAATGTCGCGCCACCAGCTCAATCATTTCACCGGCACCAATCAGCAGCGCCCGGCTTTTTTTCAGGTCAGCAAAAATGTGACGCGCAAACGAAACTGCCGCATAGGCCACAGACACCGGGTTAGCACCGATACCGGTTTCCGTACGGATCCGCTTGGCTACCGAAAAGACTTCCTGAAACAAACGCGACAACTCGCCGTTGAGCAAGCCAGCCTCATGGGCTCGAGCATAGGCTTCACGCATCTGACCAAGAATTTGTGGCTCGCCCAGTACCAGCGAATCCAGACCGCCAGCTACCCGCATCATATGCTCCAGCGCCTGCTCACCGGTATGCTGATACAGCACCGTGGAGAGTCGTTCGACGGACAGATTGCGGCTAGAGGCCAGCCATTGAGCAAAATTTGGAGTGACGTCGTCAGTGAGGCAATACAGTTCGGTGCGGTTACAGGTAGACAGCAATGCAGCTTCCCGCACCCCGGGCATCTCACGCAAGCTGGCCAACGCCACCTCCGCCTGCTGCGTTGAAAACGCCAGACGTTCGCGTAGTTCCACATCCGCGGTGGTGTGATTTACGCCGACAGCGACTAGATTCATAGTTTCCTGTGCCCGACAATGACAGCGGGCGATCGTACCCGGCCAGCCCGGAGCCCCGGAAAGCCGGGGCGCAAGGGTGTGGCATTTTGCGCGAAAGCGCCCTTCAAAACAATGTCAGGGCCGATAGCGAAGGCGCATCGCTCAAACCAACAACGTGGAGGTTTGGGCAATAGCCAATCGCTGTGCCATGATAGCCGAAACAGAAAATAGGCATACCGACCTTAATGACCCGCTTCTCAATTCTGCCTCTGTGCTGCGCCCTTCTGATCCATGGCTGCGCTAGCCAGACCACCACCCCGGCCACCGAAACGGGGCCTTCCACGTCGATGGCCAGCGCCCCCACTTACGACAGCGAAACGCTGTCTGACCTGCTAGTGGCAGAAGTCGCCGCCCAACGTCAATCGCTGGGCGTCACCCTGGGCTATTACAGTCGAGCCGCCCAGAGTACACGTGATCCGAACGTAATAAGTCAGGCAGCCCAGCTGGCCCATTACCTGGAAGACCCGCTACAGGCACTAGCCATGAGCGAACTCTGGCTGGAAACGTCGCCACACAACGAAGACGCCCTGCAAGTGGCCATCCTGTCCGAAATTCGGCTTGGCAATACCGCAACGACCACCCGTTATCTGGATCAGCTACTCAGCGCCCACGGCGAAGACGCCCTGGGCCGATTGGTCAACCAAGCCCGCGGGCTGGGTGCGCAAGGAAACTTACAGCTAGTGGAAGCGCTGGCCCAGCTAACCCATCGCTACCCGGATCAGGCCCCACTGTGGTATGCCCGGGCTCTGTGGCTGGAACACGAAGAGCAACCTCAACCCGCCCTGGAGGCCACCGAGCGTACTCTCAAGCTGATGCCGCGCCATGAAGATGCCTTGTTGCTCAAGGCTCAGCTCCTTTACGAAACAGGAGACCAGAAAAAAGCCCTGCGCCACCTAAAAAAACTGGTGCGCAAGTACCCTCAGGCACAACGCCCGCGCATCGCTTATGTGCGTATGCTACTAACATCCGGCGAGCTGGAAGACGCAGAAAAGCAGCTGGCGATTATGGCTGAGCAAAACCCTCAAGACTTGGATCTGCGATTTTCTCTGGCCCTATTGGCGCTGGAAGCAGGCGCCAGCAACGCAGCCCAGACCCACCTCAAGGCTCTGCTCACCTACAACTACCGGCCCGACGATATCCAATTGTACCTGGCCCAAGCCGCCGAGCAGGAAATGGACCTAGATAACGCCGTCGAGCATTACCTGAAAGTGGGCGGCCCCCAAGCTATCCGCGCTCGGGTGCAGGCAGCCCAACTTCTCTACCAGCAAGGCAATACCAGCCAAGGCCATGCCCTAATGCATAACCTGGCTCAACAACAGCCAAAATTACAAGACAGCTTGACCATTACCGAAGCGGAAATGCGCAGCAATAACGGCGACCCATTAGGCGCCATCTCCCTGATCAATGATGCCTTGCGCGACCAGCCCGACAATACCGAGCTACTATACAGCCGCGCCATGGCCGCCGAAAAAATAGGTGACATTGCCCAGCTGGAAAAGGACCTGAAGCGTATTATCATTCTGAATCCGGAGGATGCCAGCGCCCTCAATGCTCTGGGTTATACCCTGGGCAACCGCACTGACCGGCTAGACGAAGCGTATCAGTACGTGTCCAAGGCACTAGAGCTGCGCCCGGAAGATCCAGCCATTCTCGACTCTATGGGCTGGGTGCTTTACAAACGCGGCGAACCGGATGCCGCCCGGAACTACCTGCGCCAGGCCTACGAAAAATTCCCCGACCCAGAAGTGGCCGCCCACTACGGGGAAGTCCTATGGATATTGGGTGAGCAAAATCAGGCCCGCCAGGTTTGGCGCGACGCCTTGGAACACACCCCTGACGCCCCTCATATCCGTGAAGTCATGGAAAAACTCGGAGCCCGCCTGTGACCCTGAGCCTTGCCCGCATTATTGGCCTTACGCTGACCACCCTGGTCCTAGGCGCCTGCCAATTACGCCCGACCACCACAACCCAGTTCGAGCACCCCAGCCAGATCCAACAGTGGCAGATGAATGGCAAGCTGGGTTACCGCACCGTCAACGATGGTGGCAGTGCCACCTTTGACTGGCGCCAGCAACCACAACGGGGCAACATCCACTTCTCCGGCCCGCTGGGCTTTGGTAGCGCCGATTTACATTGGGACAGCGGCCGCGCGGAACTAATCACCGCCAAGGAAACCTACCAAGCCCGCAGCCCCGGCGAGTTGGCCTGGCATCTCACCGGCTTCTGGCTGCCCGTATCCGCACTGCAGTACTGGGCTCGCGGCCTGCCTTGGCCCGGCGCACCCTCTGAAGCCGGGTACGACGATCAGCAACGCCTGATCACCCTTGAACAGCTGGGCTGGTCGCTTACCTTCGACCGTTACGAACCCACCGCCGGCATCACCCTTCCCTACAGAATCAAAGCCCAGCAGAATAGCAATCGCTTTACTTTGCTGATTAAAGACTGGCAGCCAGGCGGCGGCGCACAGTGACACTAACGTTACCCGCTCCCGCCAAGCTCAATCTGTTCCTGCACATCACCGGTCGCCGTGACGACGGCTATCACCAGCTGCAAACCGTGTTCGCCCTGCTCGACCATGGCGATACCTTGCGTTTCTCCCCGGCAGACACCCTGTCACTACAATGTCATCAGGAAGGTGGCGCCAGCGACCTGCCCACGGACGACAGCAACCTGATTTTACAGGCTGCCCGGGCGCTGCAAGCCCACACCGGCAGCTCAAAAGGTGCCGCCATCACCCTGACCAAGCGCCTGCCCATGGGCGGCGGCGTGGGCGGCGGCTCCTCCGACGCGGCTACCGCCTTGCTGGGCCTGAATGCATTTTGGGCCCTGGGCCTCACTCTGCAGGAGCTGGCTCACATCGGCTTGACCTTAGGGGCTGACGTGCCCGTTTTTGTGTTTGGCAAAAGCGCCTGGGCTGAAGGGGTCGGCGAGAAAATAAACCCCATTATTTTGCCAAATGATGCTTTTTTGGTCGTTCATCCCGGAATTCATGTGTCAACTGCTCGAATTTTCGGCGACCAGCAATTGACAAGGGATACACCCATCAGTAAATTACCGGCCTCGCTTGAGACGGTGCTAACCCGCGAATTTCACAACGACTGTGAAGCGGTAGCAACCCAGCATTTTCCGGAAATCGGAAAAACGCTGGACTGGCTCAAGCAACATACGGGTAATGCCCGTATGACCGGCACAGGCGCTTGCTGTTTTTCTCGTCTGACCGGATTGCAACAGGGGCAGCAATTGCTGCAACAGTTGCCACAACACTGGACAGGTTTCGTCGCTCGAAGCTGTAACACTTCCCCTCTCCACCAGATTCTGGGAGAGACACTGGCGAAGTTTCGAGAGACAAAGAATTCAGGCAAACCCGCTTAAGCGGGCCTGAGACCGAGTGTTGGGGTATAGCCAAGTTGGTAAGGCAGCGGGTTTTGATCCCGTTATTCCCAGGTTCGAGTCCTGGTACCCCAGCCATTTTTCTTCTGAGGAACCTCTTACCCTTCCCCTTAGTGGTTCCCAAATTCACGACGCAAGACCCCAGGGGGCGCCAGTGTCCAAGCTCGTCGTTTTCACCGGTAACGCAAATCCCGAACTGGCCAAAGCCATGGTCAAACACCTGAACTTGCCTATCGGCAACGCCGATGTGGGCACCTTCAGCGATGGCGAAGTTGCCGTGGAAATCCAGGAAAACGTGCGCGGCAAAGACGTTTTTATCGTGCAATCCACCTGCAACCCGACCAACAACAACATCATGGAATTGCTGGTCATGGCCGACGCCCTGCGTCGCTCCTCCGCAGGCCGCATCACCGCGGTTGTCCCCTACTTTGGTTATGCCCGCCAGGATCGCCGCGTGCGCTCCGCCCGGGTGCCTATTACCGCCAAAGTCGTCGCCGACATGATCACGGCGGTGGGCATTGATCGCGTCGTCACCGTTGACCTTCACGCTGATCAAATCCAGGGCTTCTTCGATATTCCAGTGGACAACGTCTACGCTACCCCGCTGATCGTGGCGGATATCGAACGCCAGAGCCATGATGACCTAATGGTAGTCTCCCCGGATGTGGGCGGCGTGGTCCGGGCCCGCGCCTTAGCCAAGCAGCTCAATGATGCCGACCTAGCCATCATCGATAAGCGTCGCCCCAAGGCCAATGTTTCTCAGGTCATGCATATCATCGGTGAAGTAGAAGGCCGCACCTGCGTGCTAGTGGACGACATGGTCGACACCGCTGGCACTCTGTGTAAAGCCGCCGACGCCCTGAAAGAACACGGCGCGGCCAAGGTCTACGCCTACATCACCCACCCGATTCTATCCGGCCCGGCCATCAACAACATTGCCAACAGCTCATTGGATCAACTAGTGGTCACCGACACCATTCCATTATCCGATGCGGGCCGCGCTTGCAAAAATATCCGCGTTCTCAGCCTCGCGCCGATGCTGGCCGAAACCGTACGCCGAGTGAACAACGAAGAATCCCTGAGCGCTATGTTCGATCGGTTAGAGCTCGTATAAAACGCCAGATAACAACAGGCTAATCCCGCCCCCAGAAACCCGCCCCTCAAGCGGGTTTTGTTTTTTATGTCCTCTTGCTACAGGCATCTGGCGTCTGGCGTGCTTTTCCTGCATAATCGCGCCCCCGCGGAATCCTCCGTGGTTTTATATCAACCTCTCTGGCCAACCTGGTCGCGGGAAGCCCGAGAGCATACTGGAGACATACCATGTCCAATGAATTCCTGCTGAATGCAGAAAGCCGCAGCGATACAGGGAAAGGTGCGAGCCGCCGCCTGCGTCGTCTGCAAGAACGTGTTCCTGGCATCCTCTACGGTGGCGAAGCCGAGCCGCAGATGATCAGCGTTGAACTGCGCGAGCTGAAAAAAGCCCTGGAAAACGAAGCGTTCTACAGCCACATCCTCACCCTCAAGCTAGACGGTGCTGATGTTCAAGCCGTACTGCGTGACATGCAGCGTCACCCGGCCAAAGGCCACCCGCTGCACGTGGATCTGCTGCGCGTCGACAAGACCCACAAGATCACCATGAGCGTTCCCTTGCACTTCACCAACGAAGAAAGCTCCATCGGCGTGAAAAAGCAAGGCGGCGAGATCCAGCACAACTTCGCAGAAGTAGAAGTGAGCTGTCTGCCCCAGCACCTGCCTGAGTTCATCGAGGTGGACATGGCTAACGCTGAGCTAGACTCCGTTGTTCACTTGTCCGATTTGAAACTGCCGAAAGGCGTGGAACTGACCCAGCTCGCACTGGGCGAAGACCACGACCAGCCGGTGGCCGCGGTTCACCAACCCAAAGTGCGTGCGTCTTCCGATGATGACGACGCAGCAGAAGGCGAAGAAGCCGCAAGCGAGGAATAAGACCTACCGTGGCGGATCCCGTTCGACTGATCGTAGGCCTGGGCAACCCGGGCCGCGAATACGAAGACACCCGCCACAATGCTGGCGTCTGGTATGTGGACGCCCTGGCCCGACGTCAGGGCGTCTTCCTTACCGAAGACAAGAAATATTTCGGCCTCACCGCCACCTTTTCCTTTGAAGGCGAAACAATCCGCCTCCTGGTACCGACCACCTTCATGAACCGCAGTGGTCAGGCCACCGCCGCTCTGGCGAATTTCTTCAAGATCCCCGTTACGCAGATACTGGTTGCTCACGACGAGCTCGACCTGCCCCCCGGCTGCGCCCGCTTCAAGCAAGGCGGCGGCCACGGCGGCCACAACGGTCTGCGTGATATTATTAGCCGGCATGGCAACAGCCGTGATTTTTACCGCCTGCGTCTAGGCATCGGCCACCCCGGCTCTGCTGACCGGGTTACGCCCCATGTGCTGAGCAAACCCTCCAAAGCCGACCGAGACCTGATCGATCGCGCCATCGATGAAGCTGTCCACAACACCGCCGATATGCTTCGCGGCGACCTGAATAGCGCCATGAACCGACTCAACGGCTTCAAGGCATAAAAGCCGCTGCTGCGCTTCAAGTTGTGGAGCAATCCTGATACCACAACCCCGCGCCCACACCCTGCCCGCAACTCGTTGCTTTAAACCAAGAAAAGTGACCCTCGCGTTGAGGCTTGTAGCTTGTAGCGTGTCGCTCATGTAGCATTGCGGCCTCGAAAAATGGAGGTCTGTCATGGGTTTCAAATGCGGTATCGTCGGTCTGCCCAACGTGGGCAAATCCACCTTGTTCAACGCGCTCACCAAAGCGGGTATTGATGCCGAGAACTTTCCGTTCTGCACCATTGAACCCAATACCGGTGTGGTTCCAGTACCGGACCCCCGCCTGGACAAGCTGGAAGCCATCGTCAATCCGGAGCGAGTGCTGCCCGCCACCATGGAATTCGTCGACATCGCAGGCCTGGTAGCCGGCGCCTCTAAAGGTGAGGGCCTGGGCAACAAGTTTCTCGCCAACATCCGCGAAACTGACGCTATCGCCCACGTGGTTCGCTGCTTCGACGATGAAAACGTCATCCACGTATCGGGCAAGGTATCCCCACTGGACGATATCGCCGTGATCAATACCGAGCTGGCCCTCGCCGACCTAGACACGGTGGAAAAAGCACACTTCCGCGCCACCAAGGCGGCCAAAGGTCAGGACAAGGACGCCAAAGGTTTGCTGCCGGTACTGGACAAGGTACTGCCCGCCCTTAATGAAGGCGACCCGGCCCGTTCCGTGGAACTCACAGACGATGAGCGCAAGGCGATTAAAAGCCTCAATCTACTGACGCTGAAGCCGACCATGTACATCGCCAACGTGGACGAAGGGGGCTTTGAAGACAATGCCCTGCTGGACGCCGTGCGCGACCTGGCCGAGAAAGAAAATTCCTCAGTAGTGCCCATCTGCGCCAAAATTGAATCGGAAATTGCTGAGTTGGACGACGAAGAAAAAGCCGACTTCCTCGCCGACCTGGGCATGGAAGAGCCGGGCCTGAATCGAGTCATTCGCGCCGGCTTTGATTTGCTCGGCCTGCAGACCTACTTCACCGCCGGCGTTAAGGAAGTACGCGCCTGGACCGTGCGCGTTGGTGCCACCGCGCCCCAGGCCGCCGGCGTTATCCACACCGATTTCGAAAAAGGCTTTATCCGTGCGGAAGTCACCGCCTACGATGACTACGTTGACCACAATGGTGAAGCCGGCGCCAAGGATGCCGGCAAGTGGCGACTGGAAGGCAAGGAGTACATCGTCAAGGATGGTGACGTGGTGCACTTCCGGTTTAACGTTTAAGCAAGATAACCGGCCAGCCACAGGCTGCTCCGTTTCCTCCTGATAGCACCGTCGCGATCAGGGGAAACGGAGGCAGGCTAGCCGGGCAACGATTGCGGCTTGTTCCCTGCCCAAATCAGGCTAACGACCCCCCCCAGAATCAGAGAGAAAACCAGCTCGCCGCTGGAAAAATACAGATAGGATTCAAACAGGTTGATCACCAACCAGAACGCCAGAAACCCCAAATAAAAAATCAGCACATCTCCCGGTAACTGCCGGGCGCGCCAGGCAGCCATAGCGCGCAGAGTCACCCAGCCCAGCAAGACCAGCAGCACCCCCAGCCCGAGCAGACCGAAATTCACCATGGTATCCAGATAACTGCTATGCAGATGGCCAAACTTGTTACTGACCCACTCAGGCAAACGCTCGGAATGGCTCAGCACCAGGCCGCGCCCATTCCCTCCCCAGCCCAGTACCGGGCGTTCGGCAATCCATTCCGCCGCCGCCCACCAGCTATGGGCGCGGCCCGCCACACTACCGGTCAAGTCTGCATGGATATCGCCACGCATAACGCTTTCGATTTGCGCTTTTTCATCGTCAAGCCGGTCAGCCACAATGGGGGTCAGCAGGGCGGCAATCCCGGACAGGGCAAGCAACAGTAACGCGGCGGCGATCATCGCCTGGCGTCCATTGGCGGCACGGCAATAACCGTAAAACAGCAACGACAACATCACCAGACATGCCAGGCTCCACCCCAGCCAGACGCCTCGGGTCTGGGAAAAGATCATGGCGGCAGCGCACACAAGCACGCAGAGGAATACCAGCAGCAGCCGCAAGATTTGCCAGCCCCCTCGGCGACACATACGGGGAGCAAAGGCAACCAGCCCCAGCAGCACGGTGGCAAAGAACATGGTGGTGTGCTGGGCATTGTGGATGCCAAAATCCACTCGTTCGCCCGCAAACGCCAGCTGCCATTCGTCCATTCCCCCACCCTGCACCCAGGGCACCAGCAAGAGCGCCACCGCCGCCACGGACCAGAGCATAAACACATGACGAAGCGTTCCACCAAGCAACCAGGCAATCGCAATAAAGCTAAACCACTGCGTCAGCCGGTGGACCTTGGGTGACGATTCCGCCCATTGGGGATGGTGCCACAACGAACCTGCCCAGGATGCCAGGACCACCATCGTGGCCGCCACTAACAACCAAACAGGCAAGGCAACGCGCAGCGATCCGCCATAGAGGAAAAAACCGCTGAAGCCAACCGCAAGCACAGCGACCTCAAACCCTCTGGCAGCCTCATGGAACAGCAGCGATGTGACAGCAAACCCCCACAGCAACAACGCCGCCCCGATTGCCACTAGCGGCTTGCCGGCCGCCATGGGCGCGTTAATCATGGCCCTGCCGCGTTGATCAAGCTCCGCCACGGTTTTCACCGCTGACTGATTTCATCAGCAAACCTGCCCCACAGATCGAAATGATCAAAAACCGCGCGGATTTTGCTGTCGTTACCGCCAGAGGCGGACTTGTTGGAACGCTTGAGGGAATGCAGCTGACTATCCTCGATAACCGGGAAACGAATCCAGAAGTCACGATGGTCCGGCACCCGTCGACAGGGAACGCCTTTCTTCAAGCTCATTGCCTTGAGCCAGACATCATCTGCGTGCGGGCAAATTGACATAAAACAGTCCTTGTCCAACACCCGCTCATCCAGGCAGCCCGGATAATAAAGCACCCCGCCCACTCCGGTGGGAAATGTCAGCAGCGACGGTTCAGATTGAAAGGTTGGCTTTTCCCACTGCTTGTAGGGCAGCACGCTCCCCGCCGCATCGAACCGCATCCCGTGGGCACGGTGACAGGGAATGACACCCGGCATTGACTGGTAGCTACGGTAAAGCTGGTCCACCAGGTCGTGCGGGTAAAGGGTATCGTCATCCACCGTTATCACCAGACTGTCGGGATAACGCTCCATGGTGTAATAAAACTTCTTGTAGGGGCCCAGATCTTCCGGGCAGAAGGCAATTTCGAGCCCTCGCTGTTGCTGCAGTTCCAGCACGTGCGGAATACGCCGATCAGGAAACTCCGGTTCTGAAAGCCAGAGAATAATGCGATCCGGTTTCAGGGATTGCTGTAGCAGGCTCTCGATGGTCAGATAAACATTGTCGATGCGTTTATCAAATGTGGTCAGGGAAACGATCACCTCTTCGGGCAGGGCATTCCCCACCCCACTCAGGTGGCTATTGACTGCGCTCCACTGCAATTGCCCGGACAACCAGGCTCCACGCTGTAATGCAATGGCATTGCGTTTGGCCTGTGCCCGTTTATCTCTTCGCTTTTTTTTCCACATTTTTTTCTCCAGCGAGCCTCACAGGCTACCGCTCCCTGCTTGCAGACAAGGAAGCAAAAAACTCCAGATAGCGGCCAACAATCTTGGTGCGACTGTAGCAAGCATGGTAGTGCTGCCTTCCGGCCTCCACCAACTGCTCGCGCAGCCGGGTATCGCGCAATAGCAGGTTAATGGCTTCTGCCAGGGTCTGGGGGTCATCCACCGGCGTCAGCAAGCCGGTAGCACCATGATCGATCAACTCGGCGGGCCCTTGAGAGCGGGTGGCAACAATGGGACAGGAGTGCGCCCAGGACTCAAGCACAATGGAGCCCAACCCCTCATGGCGTGAAGGGCACACGAACAGATCTGCCGTGCGCATTAACGACGTGACATCACTGCGCCATCCCAGGAAACGGACCCGGCCCGTTAATCCCAGCGTTTCACAGCGGCGTTTCAGCGCCACTTCCTCAGGGCCGCTGCCAGCCAGCCACAGCACCGCATCTGGAATAGACTGCAGGGCGGCCAACAGCACATCGAACCCCTTGTTTTCATGAAGCCTGCCCGCCGCCAGAATCAGCGGACAATCCTCCGGCGTATCAAAACTGCCGCGAGGCAATGCAGGCACCACCTCTTCATCCGCAAAGTTGGGAATGTGAACCACCCGGTCGGCGGGCATGCCCCCGCGAACCAGGTGATCACAAATTCCCCGGGTAATGCCAACCCAGTAATCCGCCTGGCGGTAATATTTCAGGTTGTAATAATGGCCGAGCCGGTTAACCAGGGTATAGTCACCTGGTGGCGTGATACCACTTGCCCTATTCATCCAGGTCAACACAATATCGGGCTGATAGCCTTGCAATGCCTTCAGGTAGCGACGGCGCTCCATAACACCCAGGGGGCCGGGAAAACCACAGCCCTGGGTAACCACACCGGCCCGTTGAAGACGCTCAATCCTTTGCGGGTAAGGGCGCAGAAATGCTTTCTGTTGCAAAGCAGGTGCGCCTTGCAAGCCACTCACCAGTCGCACAAAAAAATTTTCAGCACCGCCCTGTTCGGCACCGGCCAATACCTGGGCCAGACGCAAGGAAGAAGAAGTCATGAATCGGCCTTTTCAGATCGGCAACAAGCCGGGCGGTCGTCGTGCAGCAACTCGCCATGGAATCCGGGGAATTCTGGGAGTCCGCGCAAGGCAAGCAGCTGCTGGATTCGGTGATGCAAGTTCGCCACCTTTTTCCTGGTTTTTTTACGCTGCAACAAAGCCGGCAAACGCTGCAAGGGAACGAGGCCGGCACTGCCCAACCCGTCAATAACAACCAGGCGAAGAATCTCTCCGTCACCCCCGCGCTGAACCACGATGTTGTGCAACAACAGGTCCCGGGAAGGGATGCAATATCGCATCCAGAAATCCGCCAGGGTATTCACAGCCTGCTGGCTGGCCCTGCTCATTCCTTCATCCCAGATGACTTTCTTCAATGTCTGCGAGACCGCGCCATCACCATCGCGAATCAACTCAGACACCAGTCCCGCCCCCATATCCGTTTGCACCGTGCCATAACAGCGGCTCACATGCTGGTGCAGCACATCGCCGTTACGACGCTGAAGCATCGACATAACGCGGTGCTCTTCCCGGTTGTCATCAAAGTGGGACAAGGGCAGCAGCGTTTTCGGGAATCCTTTTTTTCGCCGTCGGTCGGCCAGCGTGAAATCAGGACGACGCACCTTGATACACCGCTCCCGGTTACCCGGGTCAACGAAGCAAAGTCGATTCCCGCCACGGGCGAAGGGCGCACTGGTCGAGAGCACTACCGCCATCAACGGCCCTCTCGCTTTCCCCTGGCCCACACATAGTCATGGGAATAAGGCAGCGCCATGGCGGCCTCGACAATATACTGGGCATACAAACGGGAGTTCATGTTGTCGTGGAAAAACTGTCGGGCACGGGCAGCCCAATGCCGGCGACGCGCATCATCGTGGTGAAATGCCTTCACCTGTTCACACAGCGACGCCTCATCATCAAAGTAAACCAGCGTCTCTGCCGGCAATAATTCGTCAAAGCGGGGGGCACTGTGACAAAACTGCAGAATGCCGTTGCCCGCCAACTGTGCCATCCTTGCAGATGAGTACCAGTAGTCCCCTTCCTGCCGATTCAGGTTTAAGCCCATTCGGGTGCTGGCAAGGGCCCGCTCGTAATCACGCCCCCAAACCGGGGGAGCGCCATCCATGCCTGGCGTCTTGAAAACCATCTGGTCCGCGATGCTGTCCCGTAACAGGTTGACGGTTTCCCGCCGACGGGTGAAATCATCGCTGTTACTGCAAAACAGCAAATCCACCGGCAGGTTATCGCGCAGACTGTTATCCAGGGTTTCAATGGACGCATCGACCGGGTTCGGCATGTGATAAAAGCGCGCCGGGCAATCATCAAAACGACGCAGGGCCGGCAGCCCGGTGGACACAAATACGGCATCCACCGCCTTGGCACGGTGACGCAGTCGTTGTTCGTTGTCGGGCACAAACAGCGGGTCATTATTGCAGTGCACCAACGTAACCCCCGGGCAAACCTGTCGTATCTTGCCAAGAGTCTCATTGCTGACAAGATCACAATGGCCAACGATGACCAGATCCGGCTCTACCGCTTCTACCGTTTCCAGCAACCGTTGATTCGCCTGACGCTTGCCCAGATCACGGACCCCGAAAGGCGCCTCAAACGCTGCCACATCCCGATCGCTGAACACTTGCACGTAATGATCGTTACGAATCAGCCCGAGGGTGAGCTTGTGGGCCCAGCTGACACGGGTCTTGCCATATCGCCGCAACTGTTGATATGCAACATGCAGGACTCTCATTGCTTGCCCCCATTGGTTACCGGATCGCAAGGCCTGCCCTGCTCGACCAGCGCCTGCTCATAAACCCCCAGCGTCGCCGCCACCTGATGCTGCAAACCATATTCGTCGGGAAGAACCATGGTGGAAGGCTGGTCCAACAAACTGATAATTTTTTCTACCACCGCCTCGGTATCTTCTGTTGCGACCAGGCCGTCAGGAAAACAGGCCGCCAGAATCTCGCCCGCACCGCCACAATCATAGCCCACCACCTTGCAGCCCGAGGCCAGCGCTTCGGTGATCACCCGGCCAAACGGTTCCGGTTTACTGGAAAGGTGGCAGGTGATCTCTGCCAATCGATAAAACTGCACCAGATCACTACGGCGTCCGACAAGCGTGACATGGGGCCCCAACCCCATTGCCAGCGCCTTGTTTTCAAGTTCGGTGCGGTAATGCTGTTTGTTGGGCTCTGCACCACCCACAATGACACCGTGAACATCGGGTACCCGTTCTACCACCTGCTTGATCACATCAAGAAAGGTTTCCTGCCCTTTCCAGCGACTCAGCCGGCCCGGCATCAGCAGCAAACGCTTTCCCTTGAAATGCGGGTAACTGGCAAACAGCTGCTGTAACCAGCGGGCATCCGGCTCACCTGGCGAAAACGCCTGGGTGTCGACACCTCTCGGAATCACAGTGATCCGGGCCGGATCCAGCGAATAACTTTCCTGCATGTAACGGCCGACGTGTTCTGATACCGCAATCAGCTTTTCCGGCTTGGCCATAATGGCGCTATAGCGATTGACCGAATACAACCCGTGAAAGGTGCTTACCAACACCGGGCGTTGGGACGGATCTAATTTCCGCCAGGCCAGCCATACCAGCCATGCCGGCAATCGGGAACGCACATGAACCACATCCGGTGCCAGTTCCTGCAGCAATCTGCGCAGCGGACGCACCAGCTTCAGCGAAAAAAGGGATTTACGGTGAACGGGCATCGTCACATGCCGGCTACCCTGGGCCTCAAGCTGTTCCACCATCCCGCCACCCTGTGAAAGGACCCAGGAATCATGGCCGCGAAGCACCAGCTCACGAGCGAACTCCACTGTACCCCGTTCAACACCTCCACTATTGAGAGCGGGCAAAACCTGCAACACTCTCAAAAGTCGGCCTCCTGATATCGCTCGATCAGCCAATGCGCCACCCGGTTGGCCTCCCACAAATGCAGCGGCCGAGCCTCATCACTTTCCATCAGGGCATCACGCTGATTCCATGCGCTAATCAACCCTCTCTGGTGCAACTGAAGCACCCCCTTCACCACCCGCTTTTTCTTTCCGGGCTGCAACGCAAACATGCCCGTCAACACCCCCGCTGTCAGGGATTCGTAAAGCATGGAGACACTGTCGGGGGACACCCACGCTACCCGGGATTGCTTGAGCTGATCCGGCAGCCAACCGGCATCGGTTTGCTGGTGATGAAAAAATTGAACATTGCCCCGCTCGATGCGTTGTAATTTCTCCACTAGCGCCAGCGGCGTCCTGCGCGAGCTGGTCACTGTCCACTGCCAGTGGGGATAATCCTGCGACAGGGTCATCAGTTGCTGGTATATGGCATCACTGTCCCAGCAGAAGTGAGGCGAGTCTCCTCCCACCAAAATCAGGCCCCGTAACTGTTCGGTAAGGCCGGGGTTGGGTCGCACCGCCGTAATGGCCCCCTGGGTAGCCAGAATATCCCCCCTGGCGGGCGGATTATCGTGTTCCGGGATCACCTTGAGGTGCGCCCACCCAAGGGGGAAGCCCGGCCGCATCAGCACCACCGTCATGGCACCGTACTGACGACGGCAGGCCAGCAGTAATGCATGGGTGCCAGAGCCAGCAGCAATAATGATGTCAGGGGTGGGCGCGGCGATCTCCGGAGGCTGGCCTGCCATTGCCTGCCAAGGCGTCACCCGGAAGTCCTTGCACGATAGCCATACCAGCTGGGCACCACAGAGCGCTTCCAGCCGCTCGCCCAGACCGCGCAATTGGTTTACATGTCCGGCTTTGCCATCGTTCAACAGCCAGATAACCGGCCGAACCAGGCTGCGAACCCGCCATTGCGGATCCAGTACCGCCCCGGACAGACTGCTGTCGAAAAACGCCTGCCCCGGCCAACTAACCGCCGCGTCCACGGTGGCGGACTCCAGAAAAGATGTTTTGGTGGAAGATGCCCCCATGACTGCGGTCCATAACACTATCGATGACAGACCATTATCCGGCCGGAACATGTCAATAATGAGACAGCAGACATTGTTGCGCCGCCAGAC
Organism: Alcanivorax sp. 97CO-5; assembly: GCF_000524665.1. Taxonomy (NCBI): domain Bacteria; kingdom Pseudomonadati; phylum Pseudomonadota; class Gammaproteobacteria; order Oceanospirillales; family Alcanivoracaceae; genus Alcanivorax; species Alcanivorax sp. 97CO-5. The sequence continues at coordinate 94,582 of NZ_KI965903.1, read as the reverse complement.
CACAAAGGGCTTTCGGTTTCGAGCAAGCCGTAAAAGGACAGAAGCACAAAAAAGGCCGCATCCCGGGAGGATGCAGCCTTTTTTTGTGGTGGGTTTATCTCGCGCAGAGGCGCAACCGCTTGCTCAGTCCGTGCCCCCCGCATTTACTGGCTCAAAGTCTTCATCCTTCAACACCGGCAATTTTTCATCACACCCCTGAATGCCCTGCTTTTTCAGGTTGGTGCACACCCGGTCCAGCTTGTTGTCCACCGCGTGCATATGATCCAGCAAAAGATGGATCGCTTCAGCCACCGGGTCTGGCATATCATTGCTGACCCCATACGCCTGAAAACCAATTTTTTCGGCCATTTCCTGGCGAGTTTTCTCTTTCTCGGTCAACGGATGATTAATTACCCGACCAGGAATACCCACCACCGTGGCTCCTTCCGGCACTTCTTTGGTGACCACGGAGTTAGAGCCAATCTTGGCATTCTTGTGCACGGTAAACGGGCCCAACACTTTCGCCCCCGCACCGACAACCACTCCGTCTTCTAGGGTCGGGTGGCGTTTACCTTTACTCCAACTGGTCCCGCCCAGGGTCACGCCATGATAAAGCGTCACGTCATCGCCGATTTCCGCGGTTTCGCCAATGACCACCCCCATACCGTGGTCGATAAAGAAACGGCGGCCAATTTTGGCACCAGGGTGGATTTCAATGCCCGTCAACCAACGTGAAAAAGTGGAGAGCAAGCGCGCTAGCTGCTTAAAGTTTCGGGTCCACAAGCCATTCGCCAAGCGATGAAAAAGCACCGCGTGCAAGCCAGGGTAATTCAGCAGCACTTCCAGCGTATTGCGTGCCGCCGGGTCCCGGTGAAAGACCGAACGAATGTCCTCGCGCACTTGATTCAACATAACTACCTCATTTTGAAACCTAGGACCAAGGCCCATTAGGATGACACCAGTGGCCGTTTGCTATGGCCTATCGGCCCTCATCACGCTGCATTTTTTTCTCCAGCGCCACCAATACGCCGCGCAAAATGCTCATTTCCATTTTGTCCGGGCGAGCGCGCATGAACAAACGACGCATGCGTGTCATTACTTGACCTGGCTGTTGCGGATTTAAAAAACCACTCTGTGCCATCACCTTCTCCAAATGATCGAGAAAACCAGAGACCGCTTCATTGGTGGCCGGCGGTTCATCCCAGAACATTTCTGGCAGTGGCATCACTTCACGGCGGGAGCGAGATTCCTGCAACTCGAAATCATCCCCCAACAACGCAAGACGCAACTCGTAACTGATTAATTGAACCGCCGACGCCACATTCAAGACCCCATACTCTGGATTAGCGGGCACACTCACGTGGAGATTGCAGCGGCGCAGCTCGTCGTTGGTCAGCCCCCGGTCCTCACGACCGAACAACACCGCAATGCGGGTATCCTGCGGCGCATTGGCCAAATCGTGGGAGAGCTGTGCAGCCAACTGGCGCGGCGTCAGGCAGGGCCAGGGAATACGGCGTTGGCGCGCGCTAGTACCGATCACCAAAGTGGCGCCTTCCAGCGCCTCATCCACGCTGTTGCACACTTGCGCCGCCTCCAGCACGTCCCCGGCACCGGAGGCACGGGCGGTCGCCTCCACGCTGGGATAGGACTGTGGCTGCACCAACCGCAAGTCCGACAGGCCCATGGTTTTCATAGCCCGGGCAGCCGCGCCGATATTGCCGGGGTGGGAGGTTTCCACCATCACGATGCGCACATTTTCCAACATGGGAGGCCTCTCATTAAAAAAGGCGCTAATCTTAACACGGCGGCTGCCCTGATCGCGCGGGCTCTGCTACAATCCGCGCCCCGGAACGGGAACCTTGAGTCTCCCTGCCCCGCGCTCTTTAAAAACCGTTACGCCACACGTCATATTGAGGATAGATGCCATGCATGCGCCGCAAGTGAATATCGCCCTGCGAGCCGCCCGTCAGGCGGGTACTCTGATTCGTAGAGCTGCCGAAAGCAGTGATCCCTTATCAGTTACGCAAAAAGGCATGAACGACTTCGTTACCGAAGTAGATCGTGCTGCAGAAGCACGCATCATCGATGTGATCCGCAAGGCCTACCCGGACCACAGCATTCTGGCTGAAGAATCCGGTGCTCTCGAAGGCAGTGGCGACGGCAAAGACTACCAGTGGATCATCGACCCACTGGACGGCACGACCAACTTCATTCATGGCTTCCCGCAATATTGCGTCTCCATTGCCCTTAAATACAAAGGCAAAATGGAGCATGCCGTGATCTACGATCCCAACCGCGACGAAGAATTCACCGCCAGCCGTGGCCGCGGCGCCGCCCTCAACGGCCGCCGCATCCGCTGCACCAACCGAGCAGGGCTAGAAGGTTGCCTGATTGGCACCGGCTTCCCGTTCCGTAAAGACCAGGCGCCGCATATGGACGCCTACTTAGGCATGTTCGCCGATGTGGCCGCGGCCACCGCCGGCTTACGCCGCCCCGGTTCTGCGGCACTGGATCTGGCCTGGCTGGCCGCCGGCCGATTGGATGGTTTCTTTGAATTCGGCTTGGCCGAATGGGACATGGCCGCCGGAGTACTGTTAATTACCGAAGCAGGCGGCTTGGTGGGCGACCTGAGCGGTGGGCATAAATACCTGGAAAGCGGTGGCATCGTCGCCGGCAGTCCAAAGGTCTTTAAGGGGCTGCTACAAAAAATCAAACCGCACCTGACGGAAACGCTGAAACGCTGAAACAAGCCCAAGCTACAACGCGGCTCCAGCACAGCTTGAGTCGCGCTTCATTATCCTCCTCCCCAACCTCCGAATCGCGGCTCCATCCCATCACCCCATAGCCAACTTTCCTGGTGTTGCAGCTTGGCGCTAAACACTTATTGCTGCTTTTTTCCTTAGATCCCAAACCAATTTTTTCATTTCCGCATGGACATCTCGGCATGCTTTGCTAGCGTGGTAAGCACAACAGTTCAGCAAAGAGGTGCTTCATGACAATGGTTTCTCTCACTGATAACGGCCTATTTCGCCAGCAATGCTACATCAATGGTCAATGGTGTGATGCGGATGACGGCGCCACCTTTGCGGTCGACAACCCGGCAAGCGGGGAAGACATCGGCACCTCGCCTCGTATGGGCGAGACGGAGACTCGCCGCGCCATTGACGCCGCCCACCAAGCCTTTCCTGGCTGGCGCGATAAGACCGCCGCTGAACGTGCCAATCTGCTCATGGCCTGGCACGACCTGATGATAGAGCACCAGGACGATCTGGGTCGGCTGATGACCTTGGAACAAGGCAAACCGCTGCCCGAAGCTAAAGGCGAAATAGCCTACTCAGCCTCTTTCCTGAAATGGTTTGCTGAAGAAGCCCGCCGAGCCTATGGCGATACTATTCCAGCGTCCAAACCCGGGCAGCAGATTGTAGTCATCAAACAGCCCATCGGTGTCACCGCCGCCATCACCCCCTGGAATTTCCCCTCCTCCATGATTACCCGCAAGGCGGGGGCAGCGCTGGCTGCCGGCTGCACCATGGTGGTCAAACCGGCCAGTGCCACCCCCTATTCGGCACTGGCACTGGCTGAACTGGCCGAACGTGCCGGCATACCCGCCGGTGTTTTCAGCGTCATCACCGGCAGTGCCGGAGCGATTTCCACCGCGCTGACCGACTCCGCCATTGTTCGCAAGCTGAGTTTTACCGGTTCCACCGAGGTGGGCAGCAAGCTGATGGCTCAATGCGCCAAGCACATCCAGAAAGTCTCTCTGGAACTGGGCGGCAACGCTCCCTTCCTCGTATTTGATGACGCCAACCTGGATAAAGCGGTTGAAGGCGCCATGGCCAGCAAGTTCCGCAACACCGGCCAGACCTGCGTCTGCGTGAACCGCTTTCTGGTCCAAGAAAGCATCCACGATGCCTTTGTGGAAAAATTTAAGGTGGCCATCGAAGCCATGAAAGTCGGCGACGGCTTTGATGAAGGCGTTTCTCAAGCCGCATTGATCAACCGCGGCGCCTCCGACAAGGTGATGGAGCACTTGGAAGATGCTCTGAGTAAAGGCGCCAAGGTGATCACCGGTGGACAGCGCCATGAACGCGGCGGCAACTACGTACAGCCCACCCTGATTACCAATGTCTCCACCGATGCCCAGCTCTGCCAAGATGAAACGTTCGGGCCGCTGGCAGCCATCATTCCTTTTAAAACCGAAGAAGAAGCCCTGCGCATTGCCAACGACACCCCCTATGGGCTGGCTGCGTACTTCTACAGTGACAATATCCACCGCTGCTGGCGCGTCGCCGAAGCGCTGGAAAGCGGTATGGTCGGCGTTAACGAAGGCCTAATCTCCAACGCCACCGCGCCGTTTGGCGGAGTCAAGGAATCCGGACTCGGTCGCGAAGGCTCCCACCAGGGCATGGAAGAGTATCTGGAAACAAAATATCTGTGCATGGGAAGCTAAATACAGCGACGCGCGACAACGCGAGGTAAATGAAGCATCAATCTGGTAGGTATAGGCCCGCACTTTACCGTATTGGTCGCGGGCTCAGGAATCTGGCATTGCTCATACCTACCCTCGTGTTGCAGCTTGAAGCATAAATAGGAGTTAAGGATGACGAAACGGCTAAACATCGCCCTGCTCCCCGGCGACGGCATCGGCCCTGAAGTTATGGCCGTAGCCGAACACGCTCTAACCCTGCTGATCGATCGCTTTCAGTTACCGTTGACCTACACCTCCTTTCCTTGGCCCTCCCACGCTTGGCACCAACAGCACGGGCACATGATGCCGGAAGACGGCGTAAAGCAGCTTCGAAGCTTTGATGCCATTATACTAGGTGCTCTGGGCGACCCCGGGCCGCTAGACGCCCCGGATCGTTTTGTACTCCCCGACAGTATTTCCCTGTCACCGCTGCTGGCCTTGCGCAAACAACTGGACCTGTGGGCCTGTGAGCGCCCCGCCCGCTGGCAGCCCGGTGCTCCCCAATATCTCAGCGACCCGCGTGCCAACGATGTAGACATGCTGGTGATTCGCGAAAACAGCGAAGGCGAATACAGTAATCAGGGCGGTCGTCTGCGAGCCGGCACTCCTCACGAGGTGGCCACCCAAGTGGAAGTGTTCACCGCCTCTGCTACCGAACGATTGATTCGCCATGCATTCGAACGGGCTCGCCAGCGGGCCAAGCAACGCCCCATTCCTCGGCATTTCAAAGATGAAAAGTCCGCCCAGGTATGTTTGATCACCAAACGCAATGCCCAACCATTCTGGGGCGACCTGTACACCGAAACCTTCCTACGCTTGGCTCGGGAATACCCCGATGTGGACACCCACCATGAGCTGGTGGATGCCGCCTGCATGAAATTCGTGCAATGCCCTTGGCGTTTTGATGTGGTGGTGGCCAGCAACCTGCATGGAGACATTCTCACCGACTTGGCCGCGGTACTCTGTGGCGGTCCAGGGCTAGCGCCGTCCGCCAATCTCAACCCGGAAGACGGCAGCATCCCCGCCCTGTTTGAGCCGGTGCACGGCAGTGCCCCGGATATCGCGGGAAAAAACCTGGCGGACCCCCGCGCAACCCTGCTCAGCTTAGCTATGACGCTGGAATGGCTGGCCCACCACCACCCGGCATTGGGCAATGCGGCACAACATCTGCATGACACAGTGAACGCAGACTTGGCGAAGGAAGGAGACACTTCGCCACAGCACAGACAAGAGAAAGGAACGCTGGAAACAGGACAACGGCTTTATGCATTGCTGGCCCAGTAACATCAACCAGTAACCTGAATTTACCCGCGAGGCGTATTCCACGCTCCGCTGGCACAGAGTTGCACAGGTGGCGACAAAACAGTTCACCAAGGGCCACCGCAACAGACAACGACGGCAATGAGTAATTGAGAAAGGAGGCACCATGAGTCATTTGTCCCCCTTACTGGTTCAATCCAGCGGGATTTGCGCAGAGCGCGGTGAAGGAAGCTGGCTCTACGATGAACAGGGAAATCGCTGGCTGGACTTCACCTCCGGCATCGGCGTGACCTCCACCGGCCATTGCCACCCCAAAGTAGTCGCGGCAACCCAGGCCCAAGTTGCCAAGCTGGTGCATGCCCAATACGCCACGGTAACCCACCCCAGCATGCTGACTCTCACCGACCGGCTCTACGAACACTTGCCCAAAGGCTTGGATGCAATCGCTTTTTCCAACTCTGGCAGCGAATCCGTAGAGGCAGCCATTCGCCTGGCCCGCCAGGCCACCGGGCGCACCAATTTAATCGCTTTCCGAGGCGGCTTCCACGGTCGCACCCTCGCCGCCGCATCACTAACCACCTCCACCAGCAAGGTACGCACCGGTTGGCAACCGCTGATGGCCGGGGTCAGTATTGCGCCGTTCCCCCACGCCTATCGCTATGGCCAGGACATGGACCAATGCGTTACTGATTGCCTCAACGAGCTGGACCATATCTTCATCACCGAGTGCAATCCGGCAGATACCGCCGCGATGATCATTGAGCCGGTGCAGGGGGAGTACGGTTACTACCCCGCCTCTATTGCCTTCATGAAAGGCCTGCGCGAGCGCTGCGATAAATATGGCATTCTGCTGATTGCAGATGAAATTCAGGCAGGCTTTGGTCGCACCGGCAAGTTCTGGAGCCACGAACATTTTGCCGTTCAGCCAGACATGATTATCACTGCTAAAGGCCTAGCCAGCGGCTACCCTTTGTCTGCTATCGCCGCCAGTAAGGAGATCATGGCTCAGGGTTACCCCGGCTCTCAGGGTGGCACCTACGGCGCCAATGCGGTGGCCTGTGCCGCCGCATTAGCCACCCTAGACGTGATCGAGAAAGAGCAGCTGGTGTCCCGCGCAAACGCTCTCGGTCAGCAGTTACTTACTCACCTGCAAGGTCTGCAAAAACAGCACGATTGCATCGATGAAATACGCGGCATGGGCCTGATGCTGGGTCTTGAGATAGTCAGCGCCCCACACACGCCCGACGGGGAGCGTGCCGGAAAATTGCTCAAGCATTGCGAAAGCAACGGCATGCTAATGCTGCGCTGTGGCACCCACGGGCAGGTGGTACGCTGGTTGCCACCACTCACCGTCAGCGAAGCGGAAATCGAGCAGGCGGTCGCGCTATTCGATACCGCACTGAAAGAAACCTGAAAAACAGCTACAAGCGCTAAGCAGCAAGCGCGGGCGCAGATTCTGGAGTCCCTATGACTTTCCCCGCGTTGCCGCTTGTAGCAAGAGAAAGGAGCCCTGATGACCGAGACCACCATCACCGTGCTATTGGCCGAAGATGAACCCGCCCTGCCTGGGTTGGAGTCCCTAGAGGGCTTAGCTCGGGTTCAGGAAGCACGAACACCTGCGCAGTTAGAACGCGCACTATTGGAGACCGACATTCTGGTGGTCACCGATTTTCGCACCGATCTGCTGGCTGAAGTGTGGCCAGATGATTGCCCGGTGCGGTGGGTCCACGCTACCAGCGCCGGTGTGGATGCGTTAATGATCGACCCCATCAAGCACAGTGACATTGTGGTCACCAATGCCCGTGGCACCTTCGACCACGGCATCGCCGAGTATGTACTGGGCGCCTTGCTAATGTTCGCCAAAGACTCCTTCGGCAACCTTGCGCTGCAAGCTCAACACCGTTGGCAACACCGAGAAACCGCCATGCTACGCGGCGCCAATGCACTGGTGGTTGGCGCAGGCTCTATTGGCCGGGAAGTCGCCACATTATTGCGTGCTATGGGCATGCAGGTGGTAGGCACTGCCCGCAACGCTCGCCACGACAGTGCCTTTCATCGGGTACACCGCCAGCAGGATCTGCCTGCCCTGCTCTGCGATGCGGATTACGTTGTCATCACCGCACCACTGACGCCGGACACTCATGGTTTGTTTGACGACACCACCTTTCGCCAAATGAAGCCCGGTGCTGCACTCATCAACGTGGGGCGTGGCCCCATTGTGCGCACGGAGGCTCTGCTGCGCGCCCTACAGCAAGGCCGGCTAGCCGGCGCGGCACTGGATGTGTTTGAAGAAGAACCACTCCCCCCCAACCACCCACTGTGGGATCAACCCAATGTCATGATTTCCGCCCATATGGCCGGGGATTTTATTGGCTGGCGACAGGCTTTGGGCCAGCAATTTGTCGATAACTTCCACCGCTGGCGCCGGGGCCAGCCACTGGACAACCCGGTCAACAAGGAACACGGCTATGTGAGTAATGCCTGACCCAGAATGCCAGACAAGGCGGTATAGCCTATACCTGGTGTCCTACTCAGGCAGTATCAAAATCAGGAGGATCGTCGATGAGCAAGGAACTACTGACCATGAGCGCCCAGGCGCTGAAAGCCGCTTACCAGGCCGGCGCCCTCTCCCCCGTGGAGGTTTGCAATACTCTGCTTGACCATATTGAGCGCCATGATGAGGCACTCAACGCCTGGTGTCTGATTGATCGAGACACCACCTTACAGTGGGCTCGCGACGCGGAGCAGCGATACCAGAACGGCACCGCTGAAGGCCTTCTCGACGGCGTCCCTGTGGCCGTCAAAGACGTGTTCCTCACGCCCATGTGGCCTACGCTGAAAGGGTCTAAAACCATCGACCCGGCCAGCACGCTGGAAAAGCGCTCCCCCGCCGTGGCCGCACTGGAACGTCATGGCTACGTACCGCTAGGCAAAACCACCACTCCGGAATTTGGCTGGAAAGGGATTACTGACAGCCCCCTTTGTGGCCCCACCAACAACCCTTGGGACCCAAGCAAAACCTCCGGCGGCAGCAGTGGCGGCAGCGCCGCCGCAGTATCCGCCGGTATGGTACCGCTGGCACTAGGGACCGACGCGGGCGGATCCATCCGTATTCCCGCCGGGTTCTGCGGCATCGTCGGCCACAAACCCACATTCAGCGAAGTTCCTCACTGGCCCGCCAGTCCTTTCGGCACCCTGGCACACGCGGGTCCTATGACCCGCTCCGTGGCTGATGCCGCGTTGATGATGACCGTAATGAGTGAGGCTGACGCCCGCGACAGCCTAGCCGCGCCGCGCCGCGGCATTGATTATGTAGCTGCGCTACAACAGCCAATGAAAGGTCTGCGTATCGCCCTAAGTACCACCCTAGGTTACGTGGACGTCAATCCTGAAATCGAAAAGGCCACCCGCGAAGCGGCCCGGGTTTTCGAATCCTTAGGCGCCACCGTCAGCGAAGTGGATCCGGGATTCAGCAACCCTCTTGCCGCTTTCAGTCACCTATTTTATAGCGGCGCTGCCAACGCCATGCGCGACTTAGGTGAACGCCAGCGCAGCCTAATGGACCCTGCTCTGGTCGAAGTAGCAAGCAAAGCGGAAAAGCTAAGTATGTTGGACTATCTCGGCGCCATGAATGAACGCATGGCGGTGAGTGAACGGATGGCCCTATTCCATACTAAATACGACCTGCTTATCACCCCCTGTCTGCCTATCGAGGCATTCGACACCAACCGGGAAGTGCCCGTGGACTGGCCCAGCACCCGTTGGCCCACATGGACGCCCTTCACCTACCCCTTCAACATGACCGGTCAGCCAGCCCTGTCTGTCCCGCTGGGGCTCAGCAGCAATGGCCTACCCATGGCGCTACAGATTGTGGGGGCCCGCTTCGACGATGCCCGAGTGCTCGCCGCTGGCCACGCCTTCGAGCAGGCACAGCCGTTTGTGCACCTCCCCCCTCTGCTGGATGAACTGCTGAAAGGCGCCTAAGGAAAGGAGATCTTTAATGGGAAACAGCAATCTGGACACAGATTTCTACGAAAGCGAAGACCCCATCTGGAACCCGGCCCTGCTGACCATTCCAGTGCCAGGTATCCGTCGTATGGTGAACTTGGCCGCGGACATGGATGATGTCATTCATTTATCCATCGGTCAGCCCGATTTCAAACCGCCAGAGCATGTAATTCAGGCCGGGGTGGACGCACTTTATGCTGGCCAGACCGGTTACACCATGGATGCGGGCCTACCCGAACTACTGGACTCTTTGGCCGAGTATTACAGCAAGCGGTACCAGCGCACCCTAGTGCCGGAAAACTTCTTAGTCACCACCGGTGCCACCGAAGCTCTGTATCTGGCATTAACCGCCACCTCGGCGCCCGGCCGAGAATTCATCGTGCCGGACCCCTCTTTCATGCTCTATGGCCCACTGATCCGCATGAACGGCGGCATCGTGCGCAGCATTGCCACCCGTGCCGAGAACAATCACCAACTGGATCCGCAGGAGGTCATTGATGCCATGGGCCCCAACACCTTTGCGGTGATCCTTAACTCACCCAGTAACCCCACTGGCACCATCTACCCGCGGGAAACCATTGACGCCATTGTCGAAGAAGCCGCCTACCGTGGCATCCATGTGATCAGCGACGAGGTCTACGACCATCTAATTTACGATGGAAAAGATTACCCTAGCGTACTCTCCAGCTGCCCAGACTTGGATCATGTCATGGTCATCAGCAGCTTCTCGAAAACCTTCTCCATGGCGGGCATGCGTGTTGGCTGGCTCATTGGCAGCCAAGGGGCGATTAAAAAACTACGCCGCTACCATATGTTCACCACCACCGTTGCCAACACCCCCTGCCAATGGGCCGGCGTTGCGGCACTGCGTGGCAGCAATCAATTCATCGACAGCATGGTAGAGGAGTATCAAGGTCGCCGAGATCGGTTGGTAGAACTAGTAGAGCAAACGCCGCACCTAACCGGCTACAAACCCGACGGAGCCTTCTACCTTTTCCCTTCATTACCGGAAGGGGTCGATGGCGCTAACGTGGCCCTGAAATTACTGCGCGAAACCGGGGTCTGTACTATTTCTGGCGATACCTTTGGGGACGCAGGCCGAAATGCCCTACGTATCAGTTATTCCACATCATTGGATCAGATAGAAGAAGCCTTTAGCCGAATTATTCCCTGGATGGAAAAACAGAACTTCAGCTGAGTTAAAAACTGCAGGCCGGGTTGGGCGAATTGCCATACCATACCGGCCTGCATTCTTTCCCTCGCACATGCCGGTTTACCCCACAGCGAAGGAGCCACACAGCCGAACCTTTCTTATTCAGCCACATTAGTTTTATTGCTTTTGCACTTCAGTATGAGCCAGCTCAGCTTCCATATCAGAGAACATTTGCCGCAAGGACGGCATCACATGCTGCATTTGCCGCTGGGAAATCTGCACGGACTCTGCCATCACTTTCGGCATCTTTTTCATGATCGCTTGACCACTTTCTGACTGATAGAAGGTGGCCATATCCTGCATCTCTTTCTGCGAAAAAGTCCGTTGATAAATATCCAGCATCTGTGCCTCCATGGCGCCCCAATTTAATCCTTCATCAAGAATACTTTGCACACGCTTTTTATAACGTTCCACCATGCCCTTTTTATCAGCAGGAATTGTTTTCGCCAACGCCTGGTCGGTCATACTTTCTATTTGCTTGCGCGCTTCAGTAAAAATGGCTTTAGCGTTACTGGCCACTAAAACCTCTTTTGCTGCTGCAACCTTACCTCCCGGCTCTTCACCGTGTACGGCTACCGACACCAAAGACAGCAATATTATCGTTAAAAAATTTTTCATTGCTTGCTCCACTTATTGCGCTATTTCCACCGCCAACCCAAAAACAAAAAGGCCGTGACAACGTCACGGCCTTTCACTATCGATTAACCACTATTAACGATCCATTACCGTTACGGCATTTCATCCACTTCTTCCGGCTCCGGAATCATAAAGTCTTCCTTGCTGACCTTCATCATGAAGAGGATGTTGCTCACCACATAGATGGACGAATAGGTACCCACTAAAACCCCCACCAGCAATGCCTCAGAGAAAGCTCGCATCACTTCGCCACCAAAGAAGTACAACGCCACCAATACCAGCAAAGTAGTAACCGAGGTGTTAATCGTCCGGGTAAAGGTCTGGTTCACCGCACCATTAATGATAGCCACCGGATCCGTCTCCCGGGTACTGCGAAAATCTTCCCGTATCCGGTCAGCCACCACGATGGAGTCGTTAAGCGAGTAACCGATCAGCGCCAGCACCGCCGCCAGCACCGTCAGGTCGAAAGGCCACTGAATCAGTGCAAACAACCCCAGCACAATGATCACATCGTGAAACAGTGCAAGTACGGTAGCTACACCGAACTTGTTGGAGAACCGAAACCACACGTACAGCATCATCAAGCCAAGGGCCAATAGCATGGCGGTGCCGGATTCATCACGAAGTTCGTCACCCACCTGAGGACCAACAAACTCTACTTTCAGTAGTTCCAGATCTGCATTGTGCTCTTTAAGCACATTGAAGACATTCTGGCCGACTTTATCCGCATCCGCATCGTCCTTGGGTGCAACACGGATATTCACCTCCTTAGGTGAGCCGTAATGCTGCACAACGGCATCGCCGAAGCCGGCCTCAGTAAGATCATCACGGGCTTGGGACAGCTCCACATCTGTCGGGCTTTTCACCACGACCGTCGTACCACCGGTAAAGTCCAAGCCCAGGTTGAGCCCTCGGGTCAGCAACAATACGACGGAAATAATTACCAACGCCAGCGACAGAACACCCAGCGGTTTGCGGGCGGCCATAAAATTGATGTTCATGGGTGCTTTACTCATAACCGCCTCAGATGCTCAATTTGCTCGGGGCGCGAGCGCCTCGACCGTAAATCATTTCTGCCATGGCACGGGTACCGATAATCGCCGTGAACATGGAAGTGAGGATGCCAATGAACAAGGTCACCGCAAAACCCTGTACCGAACCGGTCCCTGCTGCAAACAAAATCACCGCCACAATCAGGGTCGTAATGTTGGCATCAAGAATAGTGGTAAATGCACGGGCGTAACCTTCTTCGATAGCCTGGCGTGGACTCAGACCCCGGCGCAGATCTTCACGAATACGTTCGAAGATCAGAACGTTAGCGTCTACCGCCATACCCACCGTCAATACGATCCCGGCAATACCCGGCAGAGTCATGGTAGCGCCGGGAATCAACGACATAACACCAACAATGATTACCAAGTTACCAAGCAGCGCCACATTGGCAATCAAGCCAAATACTTTGTACCAAAGCACCATGAAGGCCAGCACTAATGCCAGCCCTAAAGCCATGGACTTAAGGCCCGCTTCAATATTCTCCGCGCCCAAGCTTGGACCCACCGTGCGCTCTTCAACGATACTCACCGGCGCAGCCAGTGAGCCGGCACGCAGCAGCAGTGCCAATTCGGAGGCTTCCGCCGGGTTATCCAGCCCGGTAATCCGGAAACGGCTACCCAGGGTGCTCTGAATAGTCGCCACGTTGATGACGTACTTATCAGTGCTGCTGGTCATCTGCTCAACGCTGTTGCCGTCTTCGTCGATCACCTTTTTCACGTCGGTCTTGGTTTCGATGAACAGCACGCCCATGGGGTTACCCACGTTCTTGCCGGTAACACGCTGCATACGGCGGGCGCCATCGGAATCCAGTGTTACGTTGACTTCCGGTTGACCGTTCTGCTGATCAAAGCCCATCTTGGCGTCAATCACCTGATCCCCGGTGGCAATGCTGGACTTGTTCAAGGCCACTATCCGGCCTTCTTGCCCCTTGAACGGAAAAAACTCCAACCCCGGCGGCGCCATGCCAGAACGTAGGCGTGCGGAGGACACGCTATTGTCCACCAAACGAAACTCCAGCGTCGCGGTGCGGCCCAAAATCCGACGCGCGGAGGCCGCGTCCTGGATGCCTGGCAGCTGCACTACGATACGGTCTGCCCCCTGACGCTGAACCACCGCTTCCGCCACCCCCAGTTCGTTCACCCTTTTGTTCAAAGCGGTGCGGTTCTGGTCTACGGCGTAGTCCTGCATTTCTTTCAGGGCCGTTTCGTTCAGGGTCATAACAATTCTGGGGCTATCTCCGGCCGGTTGCATGGCCAGCTTGTCCAGCGCCTGGCGCAATGGCGCCCGCGCTGCATCTGCAGCAACCTGATCTCCAAAGGTGGCGATCAGGGTTGTGCCATCCACAGACACCTCGCGATAACGCACCCCTGCGTCACGCAGTGTCAACTTAGCGGTGCCTTCCCAGGCTTCCATGCGGCTCTTCACCACCGAATCCATGTCCACCTGCAGCAAGAAGTGAACCCCGCCACGCAGATCCAACCCCAAATTCATGGGGCTAGCGCCGATATCACGCAACCACTGAGGAGTGGTTGCCGCCAAGTTCAACGCCACCACATAATTATCGCCCAAAGTAGACGCTGCAATATCCTTGGCGCGAAGCTGAGCTTCGGTATCGTTCATACGCACCAGCAATGAACTACCAACAACCTCACCGTCTCCATGGGCCAGGCCGGCGGCATCCAGGGCACTTAATACGCGCTGCCTAGCCACAGCCGACACTTCGCCACCAGCCTCGGAATGACTGATCTGAATCGCAGGCGCATCCGGGTACAAATTAGGAAGCGCATAAAGGCTGCAAACAACGAGTGCAGCCATAAGCAGGAAAAATTTCCAGCGTGGATAGCGGGTCATAGTTCTTTCCAGTAGTGCCGATTTCTTAATCATAAACAGTGCATTAAACGCCTAAAAAAGACATCAACTGGCCTTGATCGGAGCAACCCACAAGGCGTATATGATTAATTAATCGCTCGATACATTGGATTTTGCTGACGTCAAAAACAGCAAAGGCCCCGCACAAGACGGGGCGGCTGTTCTTCTAGATCGATTTAATCGTGCCTTTGGGCAGGGTCGCCTGAACGCTGCTTTTCTGCAGTTTAATTTCCAGGTTGTTGCTGATTTCTACCACTACAAAATCATCGGTAACTTTCGCCACTTTGCCCAGAATACCGCCACTGGTCACTACTTCATCACCCTTACTCAAGCTTTGGACCAAGTTTTTGTGTTCCTTGGCACGCTTCTGCTGGGGACGAATCAGGAAGAAATAGAAAACCACCATCATCACTACCAGCATGATTAGCTCTACACCGCCCGGGCCAGCAGGGGCAGCAGGAGCTGCAAACGCCGGAGAAACCATGGCCGCAGCCATCAGGGCCAACAGGGAACGCATTGCGATGTTCATTAATTACTCCAATCAATAAATAGCTACAGCGCCGGGGTTTGTTGACCTCGGGCTGCATAAAAGTCGTCCACAAAGGCGGACAATGTACCCCCTTCAATGGCCCCCCGCAATCCAGCCATCAACCGCTGGTAATACCGCAGGTTATGGATAGTATTGAGCTGGGAGCCCAGCATTTCATTGCACCGATCCAGATGGTGCAAATAGCTGCGGGAGAAATTCTGGCAGGTATAACAGTCACACTCTGCCTCCAGAGGAGCCAGATCATGGCGGTGCCGGGCATTCCGAATTTTCACCACCCCTTCGGCGATGAACAGGTGGCCATTGCGGGCATTGCGGGTAGGCATCACGCAATCAAACATGTCCACCCCCCGGCGTACCGCCTCAACAATATCATCCGGCTTACCCACGCCCATCAAGTAACGGGGGTGGTCTTCCGGCATATGCGGGGTCAGATTACCCAGCGTTCGTAACATCTCGTTCTGGGGCTCGCCCACACTCAAGCCACCTACCGCGTAGCCGTCAAAGCCAATATCCACCAGCCCGGCCAGGGATTCGCGGCGCAGATCATCATACATGCCACCCTGCACGATACCGAAACAGGCGGCATCATTGCCTTCATGGGCGTCTTTTGAGCGCTTCGCCCAGCGCAGGGACAGCTCCATGGAATCACGGGCCTGTTTTTCAGTGGCCGGGAAAGGAGTGCATTCATCAAAGATCATGCAGATATCGCTGCCCAGCGAGCGCTGTACCTGCATGGCTTTTTCCGGGCTCAGTTCAACCTTGTCACCATTGATGGGGTTTCTGAACACCACGCCCTGCTCGGAAATCTTGCGCATCTCACCAAGGCTGAACACCTGAAAGCCGCCGGAATCCGTCAAGATCGGTTTGTCCCACTGCATAAAGCCATGCAAGGAACCGTGAGCCTCTATGACTTCAGTGCCCGGGCGCAGCATCAAATGGAAGGTGTTTCCCAGACAAATCTCGGCGCCAGTATCGGCAAGATCCCTAGGCAGCATGCTTTTCACCGTGCCATAGGTGCCTACCGGCATAAAGGCCGGCGTTTGAATGGTGCCGCGGGGAAACGTAATTTCACCACGGCGGGCAGCACCGTCGGTGGTGCTGAGCTTGAACGTCATTCGGGACATGGATAAGCGCTCACTTGCATGCGCCACGCAATACGCAGCACGCCAAAAAAGGAAATCTTGGTCATTCGTCAGCTCCGCTTTTCACGTGCTGGGTATTGCGTGATGCCGGCTGCGTTCCCTCAATAAACATGGCATCGCCATAACTGAAAAACCGGTATTGGGCCTCAATGGCCGCCCGGTAGGCGCCCATGATCCGATCTCGGCCGGCGAACGCACTAATCAGCATCAGCAGTGTCGATTTAGGCAAATGAAAGTTGGTCACCAAAGCATCCACCAAGCGGAACCGGTAACCAGGAAAAATAAAGATATCCGTTTCACCCTGACCAGCGTGCAAACCACCTGACTGACTGGCCGCTTCCAGCGCACGCAGCGCAGTAGTGCCTACCGCCACCACTCGACCGCCCCGAGCATGAGCCTGGGCCACCTGCTCCACTAGCGAACCGGGAATCTGGTAACGCTCACTGTGCATATGGTGGTCTTCCACTTTATCCACACGCACCGGCTGAAACGTCCCTGCGCCCACATGAAGAGTGACAAAACCGATATCAACCCCGCGCTGTTCCAAAGCCGCCAGCATCGCATCATCAAAATGCAGACCGGCCGTCGGAGCCGCAACAGCCCCCGGCTCGCGAGCATACACCGTTTGGTAGCGTTCCATATCACCGTCCTCATCTGGGCGGTCGATATAGGGAGGCAGTGGCACATGGCCAATCAGTTCCAATGCGCTCAGAAGAGTGTCACAGCCGTTTCCTGGCAACGAGAAGTGCAGGATAAACAGGGCACCCCGGCGCCCTGTTACCTGGGCACGAATGCCTTTAGCAAATTCCAACCAGCTACCGGGTTTCGGTGACTTGGAGGCGCGCACGTGGGCAAGCGCTTCATGATCATCCACCACTCGCTCTATCAACACTTCTACCTTGCCGCCACTTTCCTTCTGGCCAAACAACCGGGCAGGAATGACGCGGGTATCGTTGAAGATCAACAGATCACCGGGGTGCACATGGGAGAGCAAATCAGGAAACTGCTGATGCTCAAGCGCATCGCAGGTAAGCGCCAACAAACGCGCATCACGGCGTTGCGCAGGCGGGTGACGGGCGATTAACCTGTCGGGGAGCTCAAAATCAAAATCGTCGACATTCACGTACTGTACCGGCACGGAAATTAAAGGGGCCGCAAGGATACTCGCTATCCGGCCGGGAAAAAATACCTGTATCCACTACAGAAAGCGCAAAATTCACCTAGAGCGCTCATAACCTTCTCAGTAATCCCTACTAAATTTTTGATGAAGAAGGCAGTCAGGTTTTGGACTTTTTCGGTAACTGCACCGTCGCCGTAGCAGACAAGCGATCGTGCAGCGCTTGATGCGGCGCAATCAGCACCACCAGATAGCCAGCCCCGAATAAGCTCCAAGAGAGGCAAGCGCCCAAGAAACGTGCCAGGGTTTGCCAGAACTTCACCGGACCGCCACGGTAATCGCGCACCTGCAGCCGCCAGGCTCGCATCCCCAGGGTTTGTCCTCCGCGCATCCAGAACCAGGCGTAGAACAACCAGGTTTCCACCAACAACAGGGGCAGCAGGATCCCCTTCAGATAGTCCGGTGCTGCGCGGGTGACACCGTTTATATCTTCCATTGGCAACCCTGTTTTAGGATAGACCAACACGAAGATACCCGTGGTCACAAACCACAAGGCCAACACCAGAAAGCCATCATAGACCAACGCCATCAAGCGTTTAAGCAAACCAGCGGGCGGGGCATAGTCGGTCATGACGCTCTCCTGGGCAGACTGTTTGAGCTAGCGAGGGCCAGAAACGCCCGACATAAAAAAGCCCGCTAGAAGCGGGCTTTTTTATTGTTTGGTACAGAGGCCGGACTCAAATACCGCCCTAACCCTCTGAATCCAATAAATATTAAAAAGCCTTTTAAGGTGTTGGCCCCGCTGTTGGCCCCACTGAAAATGACCTAAAAATGGGACCCGAACCCCTTGCGGACGGCAGTATAGCGCAGGCATCCAAAACAAGTCATTGAACAGCGAAAAACCATGGGTTCTTCCGCTCTCAGTCTGGCGCTCCATCTTTATCTGACATCGGCTTGGGCCATAGCCTGGCCGTATGCACCAATGTAAGCACCCAAACTGCCTCCTGATAAACCTCATAGACCAGCCGATAATGTTCATGGGGGAACAGTTCCCGCGTGCCAGGCACCTCCCCCTCTCTCCCCATCTCGGGGTGGTCTGCCAGCAATCTTGCCGCCTCCGAGAACCGCATATCCATGTCACCTGCCGCAACCGGATTATTCGCCGCGATATACTCCCAGATTGCGAGACGGTCTTTCTGGGCCTGAGTGGTCCAGATTACCCTCATGCGCCAGCCTTACCGTCACCCACCCCAGCAGCCCTGCGTGCCGCGAAATCAGCCTCCACCTCATCGTTGGAGCGCCCCTCACCAGCCAGCATCTCTGCCCGACCGGCTTCCACCTTGCCCCTCAGAAAATCCTGGTATTCCTGTTCCTGCCGCTTCCGCGAAATGTAGCCACGCATCAATTCACGCACGATTTGCGAAGCCGGCCGATGCTCCGCCTCTGCCACAGCAATAAATTCAGCCCGAAGTTCTGACTCCAGCTTCATTGTGAAAACCGCTTCTTTGCTCATGGCCGACCTCACGACAAGATACTAATAATGTATATACCTCGTTAGTATCTCAACTCTGAATGCCAATATAAAGCCCTGCCGAAGTAAAGGCAGCCAGTATGAACACGACACCAGCCCCTAACTGGCGGCCCACGATTCCAGATTTTTTCAGGCATATATCACCTCCATGAAGCCAGGAAGGAATGGCCTTCCTGACCCCATTTCATGGAGGTTTCATGATCATTCAATGTCCGTTCTGCCGCTCTATCCGGGTCGCCGCCTTGCAGAATGGCCGCAAGGTCGGTGGCTCGGTTGGCACGGTTGCAGGCGCTGCCAGTGGCGTCGCCATGGCCACCAGTGGAGCCCGAGTTGGGGCGACCGTTGGCCTGGCGTTTGGCCCTGCGGGCTCTGCTATCGGCGGCATCGCCGGTGCGGTGCTTGGTGGTCTGGCGGGTGGCGTGGCTGGCGGTGAGGCCGGTGCTGCCCTGGGCGCCAAGCTCGACGACACCTATCTCGACAACCTGGAATGCCTGGATTGCGGACACAGCTTCCGCCTGGATGCCGAGTAACCCCTTCTCTTATCCCTTATCTACTCATTCTTGAAGCCCGCCTTGCGCGGGCTTTTTTATGCCGTTTTGGAGTTTTTATGGATATTCCCACTTTCGTAAAGAACGAGCAGGGCCTGTACCACGTACAGGGCTGCGTCAAACCCGAGGAGATTGTCAGCACCGCTGCCACCATCCTGTTGGATGAGCTCACCGACCGGGAAGCGCTGACCGCGCCTACCGATGTTGCCCAGTTCCTGCAGCTGGCTCTGGCACAGGAGAAGAACGAGGTCTTCGCGGCCATCTTCCTCAACAACAAACACAAGGTGCTCAGTTTCGAGACCCTGTTCACCGGCACCATTGATGGCGCGGCGGTGTATCCCCGTGTGATCGTACAGCAGGCCCTTGCCTGCAATGCAGCCGCCGTAATCTTTTCCCACAACCACCCCTCCGGCTGCTGTGAGCCCTCACGGGCAGATCAGCAAATCACCAAGCGCCTTACCGATGCCCTTGCGCTGATTGATGTGCGGGTGCTCGACCACTTTGTGGTGTCCCGTTCCGGCTACGTCAGTCTGGCTGAACGCGGCAGCCTCTAACCCACCGCACCTAACCTCCCTACACACACGCACCGTTTATTCCTTTTATTATCAGGAGATTCACCATGTCTCATCTTGTCGAAAACATGGCCTATGTGGGCCGCACACCTTGGCACGGGCTGGGCAATCAGCTGGCCAGCCAACAACCACTGGAAGTCTGGAGGCGCGAAGCCGGCATGGACTGGGATATCCGTGAAACCCCGGTTCGCTTTATCAGCAGCGAAGCCGGTGCTCTCGGACAGATCTCGTCCTTCCCTGATCAAAAGGTGCTGTTCCGTTCCGACACTCAGGCACCACTGTCGGTAGTGAGTAACCGCTTCAAGGTGGTTCAGCCCCGTGAGGTGCTGGAGTTCTACCGGGACCTCACCGAGAAATCTGGCTTTGAGCTGGAGACGGCGGGCGTCCTTAAAGGGGGCCGCAAGCTGTGGGCGCTGGCGCGTACCGGGCAGTCCGGCACCCTGGCAGGTAATGATCAAACCAACGGCTACGTGCTGTTGGCCACCGCCTGTGACGGCACCCTGGCAACCACAGCGCAGTTCACCAGTATCCGGGTGGTGTGCAACAACACTCTCGCCGTCGCGCTGAATGGCAACACGCATGCCGTGAAGGTACGCCATAACACCACCTTCGACCCTCAAGCGGTGAAGAAACAGCTGGGAATTTCTGTCTCCGCCTGGGATGACTTCATGTATCGGCTCAAGGCCCTCAGCGAGCGACGGATCACGCACAAGACCGCCGAGAAGGTATTACAGACCATCTTCACGGATACCGGTTACCAACCACCCGGCATGCCGGTGAAACCCAACGAACAGGCCATGAAGAAAGCCATGACGCTGTATGACGGTGCCGGTCGCGGATCAGAGTTAACGTCTTCCAAGAACACGGCCTATGGCCTGCTCAATGCGGTCACCGAGTTCGTGGACCATGAACGTCGTGCGCAAAGTACCGACAACCGGCTGGACTCTGCCTGGTTCGGCAAGGGCGCCCAGATCAAGCAACGCGCTCTGGAGCAAACGTCCCTGCTGGTCGCCTGACCCAGGCCTGATCACTTACCACCCTTTCTCTCTACACCCTTTTAAAAGAAATCTGGAGAAAACACCATGAATCTGAAATGGCTCTACCGCCTGTGGGCGGTATGGGACTGTCGCCCTATGCCTGCCGAACTGGCATCGGTATGGGGCGCGTTTCTGCACGAAGGCTTGATGTGCCATCCCGGCGATCCTGGCCGACCCCGCCGAATACTGGACGCCTGGGACAGTGGCTGCATCGAGCTGATCATCGCGTCCTGTGAATACCTGGACCCGCTCTGGCAGACGGTCTCCCACATCTGGTATCAGCCCCGTGGCCGACCTGGCATTTTCGAGTACGAAGTGGTCAGTGAGTTAGGCGAGTGGCTCGGTGAGCAACTGCTCACTACCGGCCACCTCCCCAGCGACAAGGAGGCTGAACGTTATATCGAAGCGTTGGTGAATGACTTCTTCGAGATTGGCGAGGAAGCCTCCTCCTCTTCAAGTCGCGCCGCATGATGTCATTCAGGCATCACTCGCAATTACCTATTTCCCCTTACCTTTAGCCCCGGCCACTACGCCGGGGCTTTTCTTTGTCTGGAGTATTCTCATGGCACAACCGAAAAGCATCACACCTGGCCAGCGCCCTGCGCTGCGCTTGGTCTCTACCAAAAGCATGAACCGCGAAGACTGGCTGAAGATCCGCAAGCAAGGCATTGGCGCCAGTGATGCCGCTGCGGCAGTGGGCATCAGCCCGTACCAGTCGCCCCTGGAGCTGTGGATGATCAAGACTGGGCGCGACGGCCTGCTACCCGCCCCCGATCCCGACGACATTCAGTCACCGATGTACTGGGGCACCCTGCTGGAACCTAAGGTGGCCGAGGCCTATGCCAAGATCAGCGGCAACAAGGTACGGCGGGTGAATGCCGTGCTGCAGCACCCGGATGGTGACAAGCCCTGGATGCTGGCCAACCTGGATTACGCCGTGGTTGGTAATGAAGACGTTCAGATACTGGAATGCAAGACCACCGGCCAGCACGGCGCCAAGCTATGGGCGGACGGTGTTCCGGAGTACATCCAGTGCCAAGTACAGCATCAGCTGGCGGTCACCGGTAAGCAGGCGGCAGACGTGGCCGTGCTGATTTGCGGTCAGGAGCTGCAGATTCACCGTATCGAACGGGATGAGGCACTGATTGCTCACCTGTACGAGCTGGAGCGGGAGTTCTGGCAGTTGGTGGAAGCGGACACCCCACCGGACCCGGATGGCTCCGACTCTGCAGGCAAGGCCCTGCAAGGGCTCTATCCTCGCGATGAAGGCGAAACTCTGGATCTCACGGCTAACCCAGCCATGGAAGGCGACTTCAATGAACTGCTGGATCTGCGTGACACCCTTGCCCGACTGACCGAGCGGGAATCCACCCTTAAACAACGCATCCAGCAGTCCATGGGGCTGGCCAGCAAGGCTACCTTCACTGTTGGCTCCGTGACCTGGAAGCGTAGCAAGGACTCCATCGCCCTGGACACCAAAGCCCTGCTGCAGGATCAGCCTGATCTGCTCAAACACTACCCAAAGCACAGGGCGGGCAGTCGCCGGTTCCTTGTGCGCCCCAACACCTAACCCACCCCCAAGCAGCATAACAGCCGGGCCAAGCCCGGCTGAGTACATGCATCTGCTATTCATCAGGAGAATCTCATGATCAAAGGACTCGCCATTACCCCACCCGTAATCGGCCGTATCAGCATTGGCCGTGTAGTGGAGAAGAACGGCAAACGTCTGCCGGAGAAAGACGACCAATTCACCATCACCACCCAGATCCAAACCCGAGACGGCTGGTTGCCGCACCCATTGGACGAAACCCTGCGCCAGGAGGTACAGGGCAAAAAGCTACGAAGCATTCCCGTTACCCTGCCCTTCAATGATCCGGACCTGAATCTGCGGGCCGAATACACCTTCTTCGAGCGCAAGAGCGGCAGAGCGCTATGTGCAGGTGATGGGGAAGCCTGTCGGCGTCATACCGAGAACGGCCTGGAATCCCTACCCTGCCCATCGCCGGATATGTGTGACTACGGCAGCCATGGGCTGTGCAAGCCCTATGGTCGTCTCTATGTCTGTATCGGAGATAACGATGAACTGGGCTGCTTCGTTTTCCGCACCACCGGCTACAACAGTATCCGTACCCTAGCTGCTCGGCTGCGCTACTTCCACGCCATCAGCGGCGGCAATCTGGCCACCCTGCCCCTGGAACTGAAGCTGCGCGGCAAGAGCACTACCCAGAGCCACCGAGCACCAATCTACTATGTGGATCTGACGCTGAGAGCCGATCAATCCATGAAAGAGGCTGTCACTCATGCCAGGGAAGAGGCCCAGGTTCAGGTAAATCTGGGGATCAATCAGGCAGAACTGGACAAGGTTGCTCAGGCAGGCCTGATGAATGCCCAGTTCGAGTATTCAGAGGATGAGGGTTTGCAGGTTACGGAGGAGTTTTATCGCAGTGAAGCCAACCAAAACACCTGTGCCTCGAAGCAAGCATCCGGCTTGAAAGAGGCCCTTTCGGCAAAAGTGAGCGGGGGCGAATAACCCCCACCCTCAACTACCGATAGCGCAGCGCCGCCGCATCCAGCTCAGCCCCTATCTCGTCACTACACACCGGAACAAAAAACGCAGAATACATTAACACTTAATAAATTCTAAACTTTCCATTTCCACATGCACCCCATAGGAAACACAAATCCCTCCAAACAGATTCCACTAAAAATTATTTCGGTTATTGTACATCTCCAATATTGAGTACAGCATTAATGCTCGGCTCTTGATGATCTCTGTTTTTTCTTGGAGAAGGACATATTTGCCTGCATCTGGGCCAAGGATCGCGGCAATCGCATCAAAGTGCTTGCTTTTTCCTTTTGAGGAAAGCCTTTGGGATGCCCTTAGCTTCGTGAAAAGCTTTTCTGGTAAGTTACTCCGAAGCTCTGAATAATAATAATTCAACTCTCTATCCCATATTTGATACACGTCTAGACAGCCTTCCCCTCCACCCTGAAGGCAGCCTTGGTAGTAATTATTGTACGCCTTATCAAAGACAGAAGGGTTTTTATAGTCGCCAACATGAAGAGGGACTGTAGACCGACCAACATCGACCAAAGGCTCAGCTTTTGTGGTTCTGGCATTATTACTGGCCACGTCAAGCCAACGCTTAAGAGTTAGCGCTCTGGACCTTTCAATTTTAGCCATCTCTTCTGTAGCGTCACGAGAACGCATTCTCATCCAAAGAGTACCCTCTTCATTGGGATAGTTTTCAGCCGCAATATGGCTAATTGCTACGTAGGTAGAGTCCTGAGTATTTCTCCATACTTCCTGAGAGGCTGCCAATATTGATTCGATATCAGCAGGAAGCTTTTTCTTTAGCTCGCCGAGGTAGTAATTGATATTTCTTTCCCAGATTTTCTTTACGTTATAACAGTGGCCTGAACCATAACACTCCTTAGTATAGCTCTTTATCTTTCTGTCGTATTCATCTAAGGATGCGCTATCACGAATGTGGGGCGGCTCACGTAAATCGACATTTTTCTCAGGCCTTTCATTCTCGGGTTCTTTCTCCTCAGCAATCTGCGCGGCGCTTAACAGGACTCCCTGCCCAGGTTTAAGGGCGATCTTATTGGTTAGATCGCAAGAATCGAAATCGACTTTTCGGTATTTTATTGGGCTTTTGTAATCAAAGCCTCTGTTTTCAAATGAAGTAACAGCCCCTTTCTTGAACCCCTCCCCAATCGCAGAGTATCCAGAAAAGAAATCTCCAGCATAAGTAAAAACATGAATGATGTTAGGATAATAGGTTGGTTCGTAGGACTGCAGCTCGATTTCTATTGGCAGGTATTCACATGAGTAAGGCATGCCGTATTGAAGCGCCCTAGAGCCATACCGACTCATGGCAGCTGCCCTGATCATATCTTGCAAATCAGAGCACACAACTGACCTGGACTTTAAGACTCTTGTTCTTGCGCTCTCAATTTCAGCCGCACGCTTCTTCTCTCTTTTGTTAAAATCGACATTATTACTTTGCTCATCTCTACAGCTCAAATGCTCTTTGTATACCTTGTAGTCATCATAGCCATCTTCTTTTGCTTGAAAATATACTTTCTTGTTCGGGAATCCCATTTCTTTCGCATACATGTCAGGAATGGAAAACCAAGCAAGCAAGAAGGCTAACCCGCCAGCGACAACAGCGACAAGAAGCCCTTGCCCAGACTTCTTCATGATCGCTGCCACTGCAAATATCATTACACTCAAGAAAACGGCAATCGATGATGAAATTTCAAGCTGGTATTCTAAAAGGTCAATAGACATCCCTGTTCCTTATGGTTTCTCATTTTTTAATTCAACCTGAAGGCGTGCAAAAAATTATCGCCATTCCCATTCTTTTTGGCTGATGTTGCTTTTCTGGTATTTCCAGAAGCTCGTACGACATAGGGGTTATCCAGCAGTGCGCTGATGGCACCGGAATAGACTTTCCAGACCAGCTTTTTCAGGCGCTGACTGTTATCGAGGCTGTGGAGCTTTTCCAGGAAGGCATTGAAGGTGGCTTGTTCACTCAGCCCTTGCCGGTCATCAATTTCACTAGCGTAGGCCGCGTTGAAGGCAATCCACAGGAAGATGAAACGGCTGTCTGGGTCGGATTCCTGCTCGGCCCTATCCAGCCAGCTCAGGGCACGGTGAACGCGCAGACTCAGGTCTTCAGGATAATCACCCCGTTCCTGCCGCTGACGGATTTTGAGTGCGTGGTGGCGGGTCCCCATATCCTTCCCCTAAGTGCCAACACCATTGAAGGTGCCCGCTAGAATCCTTTCTAGACCTGAAGGTCGTTCGTTTTTTGTGAACCTTATCACAATCGCCTGAAATAACCACTAGCCCTATCGGTACTTATGCGTACCTGTAGTGATTCAATGATTCCGGACACCTACGCAGGAGGTAAAGCTACCCCCCCCCCTTAATCGAGGTGTCCGATGACCAGAAAACGACGCTCCTTTACTCCTGAGTTTAAGCATGAAACCGCCAGCTTGGTACTGGATCAAGGTATTCCGCTCCCCCAAGCATGCACATCCCTTGGTGTAGTCGAGAGCGCGCTGCGGCGCGCATTTCTATCGAATACCGATCACTCATTAAACTCGATGGAACTCGGGCTAATCAGTGATGGTCCTATCGGGTGGTCTGGGTCGCTCATCCTTAGTTTGTAACCTTTACGGATATAACTGATGACTTCTTCAATCGTGCCAACCCTGATTTGATCTTCCTCAAACCGGGTCATGCTGACAACGTAGTTGCCATCCTTGTAAAGATGGGGCACCAAGAATGCGCCTGCCTTTTTCCCTCTTTTGACACGCGAGTATAACCGCCACTTCTCATCGCTTTTTTCTGGCAAGGGCGCCACGCCAGACGAATCGACGGTTGGAACATCGTCAACGGACATAGGTGGAGTCGCCACCTTCGCAGTGGAAGTTTCAGGTTCTGGCTCCGGCTCGCTTTGCGCAATGGCAGCATCATTCTCAAACAGGCCCAGTGCCTCTTCGACCAGCTTCCGCTTTCTGCTGGCTTTAGACTGGCTCTCCATCCAGCCTTCAAAGTGTCCGTTCGCCCCGGAAGGATGGGCCACATGAAGCCAAAGCCGACCATCCGCCCTGGCAGCCACATCATTGATCTCTTCGAACGCTTCCGGAAAAAGGTCTTTAATCAAGGCATGGCAATGCTTTATGTAGCCAGAATCATTTCCCAGCATCACCACCGTCCGGACACTGTCCGGCAATTCCTTGAGAAACCGGTTCGTGCATGCTGAGATCACTTGCGGGATTTCCTTGAACGACTTCTTAATCAGGGGGCCTGAGCATTGATACTTACCCGACTCATCCTGCCGGGCAACGCTGCAACGAATCAGCGAGCCGAACGCCACATTGCCTGCAGGATTGGCAATAGCAGCATCCAGTGATTCGCCTGCCGACAGAGCCCCCAGATGCTTCAGAATCCGCTCTAGCCTTGGCCGCATACCGGCAAACGCCACCGCTTCAAAACTGCCATTGTCGTAATAATCGGCTTGCGTGCTGCCCTTGGAGAACCCCAGAACCAGCCATTCCGGGTTGCTTCCACCCCATGCACCAGGATCATTACGCATTTTCCAGAGCTCGTGCGGGAAGGCTTCCTTCTCAGCGGGCCCGTAACACGTTGAACACTCTATCTTTCCGTGTTGTGGCAGCATTATCCATACCCATGCGCAGGATCTGTCACGAGCACTTCCCCAGTGGAAGGCCTCATCATCAGATTAGTTTCATTGAAATCAAGATCCGCCCCTTCCTTAAGGCATTGTTCACACATGAACACCATGGTCTCAGCAACCAAAGACAGCGAAGTGGGTGTTTCACATTTTGGAATGGCAAGCCGAACGCGCTCTAGCTCGTCTCTTTCGATGATGAGCCCGTCATCTACCTCGGCCAGATCAAGAACAGCCTTGATCCATGCCTTCACTTCGCTCTCTAGCATCGGCGAGACGCTCAGCGGCACCAGTTTTTCAAACTCGGCAAGCCAAAGATCATCTTCGCCGGCCTCATCCCCATCACTCTTCAGTCGCCCCCAATCATTCAGACACTTTGGGACAGCTAGCCCCTCTGAACCCGCGCGAATCACGAAGGTATGGGAGGCACCATCAGAGGCCAGGCGGTAAATGGTGTCTCCACCATCGTAAATCTCGGTGGTAGATCCACAGTCAATCGGTTTTCTATCATCTAAAGGATAAGAAGCCCTGATTCTCTCAACAAAGTCGCCGTCAAGAACAAAGTTTTCGCCTACGCCCACTCCTCAAATCACACCGAAAAATCATAGATTTCCGGTAACGAAGATACTTTTATAATCAGCAGCCACCGTATCAATTGAATCGCTTACAGACCCGTTCCCACCGCCTGCTGCATACTATCCATCCAGGCCCTCTTGAATGCCGGGTCTGCGGCAAACAACTTATACAGCTCCAGCTCATCTCTTCGTCTCGCCAGCATCACGTCTTTCAGCATCTTCTCGAAGGCCAGATTCCGGTTATAAGGATCCGGGTTATCCTGATACTTATCCTTGAAGTCCGGGTGCTGGCGAATGCTCTCGGCGATATTGATGAACTTGACCTTCTGCTCTTCAGGTGTGGCGCTCCAGCCCTGGAACCAGCGTTCATTGAAGGAACGAACAATATCGTCCAACGGATCCAGCTGTTTTTCACCGCCATGTGCCCCTCGAGGATTGGGATTCTGGGGGTCGACCTCTGTCTCGCCCTGATCCAGGGTGATCGAGTGATTCAACTTTACCCGTTGCAGCCCATAGGAACTCAGATCAACTGATTCCAGAAGCTCATCAATCGAGTCTGAATCCGGGTCTTTGACCTTGAGCTTGGGAACCAGAAACTTCAGGAACCAGAAAAGCTTTTCCCAGGCAACGATCTCGTAGGGCATGATGGATGCCATCTGCCCGTAAATTTTCACGTACTGCTTGGCCTTGATTTTGAAATCGACTTTCTCGTCATCGTCCAGTTCCAGCTCATGCTCAAACCGGGCCGCCGCCACATCAATAATGGGGCTCAGGGTCTGGGCGTCTTCACCTTTGAAGTAGCGCTTTACGAAATCTTCCACTTCATGCCATTCGTAGACCCCCACATCGTCCATCACGTCCTTGAGCTCATGGAGTACATTCACATCTGTGGCACCGGACAAGGATGTCGCGGTATAAAACGGGTCGAAGGCGGTCTTGATTTCATCCGAGGCATTGAAGAAATCGAGAATAAACAGGTCTTCCGTCTTCTTCCCCAGCTTCGGCGCGGAACGGTTAAGGCGAGACAGGGCCTGGACACACAGCACCGACGCCAGCTTCTTGTCCACATACATGGCACAAAGCTTTGGCTGGTCAAACCCGGTCAGGTACTTGTTGGCCACCACCAACAGTCGATACTCATCCGTATCAAACTTGTCCTTGGTGTGATTATCAGAGAAGCCGTTGATCTCGGCTTCGGTATATTCGATCCCATCCACCTCCTTGGTGCCTGAAAAGGCCACCAGCGCCTTGAACGGATGCCCTCTTTCTTCCAGCAGCCGAGTAATCGCCTTGTAGTAGCGAATGGCGGTTTCAATGTTCTGGGTGATTACCATCCCCTTGGCCTTGCCCTTGAGCTTCTTGGTATTCACCACCTGGGGGATGAAATGCTCCAGCATGATCTCGGCTTTGGTATCGATGGTCTGCTGGCTTCGCTCCACATAGGCCCGCAGCTTCTTCTGCGCCTTCTTGGTATCAAACAAGGGGTTTTCGGCTATGGACTTCTCAATTTCATAGTACCCCTTGTAGGTGGTGTAGTTGGCCAGCACATCGAGAATAAAGCCTTCCTCGATGGCCTGCTTCATGGAGTACAGATGGAAAGGCTTATAAGTCCCGTCTTCCTGTTTTTCGCCAAACTTTTCCAGGGTGTTGTTCTTGGGTGTGGCAGTGAACGCCAGATAGGAGGCATTCCCGCGCATCTTGCGCGAGCGCATGGCTTTCAGGATTGTGTCCTGGTCATCTTCATCGTCGTCCTGCTGCCCATTCTCACCCATGGCCCGGTTCATGTTGTCGTGGGCCGTGCCGGACTGGGAGCTGTGCGCTTCATCGATGATCACCGCAAAGCGCTTGTCACTGAGATCCTCAATGCCATCCACAATGAACGGGAATTTCTGGATGGTGGTAATGATGATCTTCTTGCCGCTTTCCAGCGCACTCTTCAGCTCTGCCGACCTGAAGGCCGGCGCGACGATATTCTTGACCTCGGAGAACTCCTTGATATTGTCCCGGATCTGCTTGTCCAGAAGCCGCCGATCCGTCACCACAATCACGGAATCAAACAGCGGCTGATCCAGACCCTTACCGCCGGCTGCCTGCGCAGACGCCGGGTAGGTTTCAATCAGCTGATAGGCCGCCCAGGTAATCGAGTTGGACTTGCCCGACCCTGCCGAGTGCTGAATCAGATAGGTATGACCCACACCTTGCTGTTCCGCATGGGCAACCAGCTTCCTGACCACATCCATCTGGTGATAACGAGGGAAGAACAGCGTACGCTTTCGCAGTGGGTCCTTGCTGCTGCCATCCAGCCGCACAAAATGCTGAATGATGTTAGCCAGGCTGTCTTTGGTGAACACCTCCTGCCAAAGGTAAGCACTCTTGTGACCATCTGGGTTGGGTGGATTGCCTTTACCGTGGTTATGGCCCTTGTTGAACGGCAGAAAAAACGTGCCTTTACCGTCCAGCTTGGTGGTCATATACACTTCATCGGTATCCACCGCCATGTGAACCACGCAGCGAGCGAAGTTGAGTAATGGCTGGTTGAAATCACGATCTTCCCGATACTGCTTCTGGCCATGGTAGCGGGCTGTTTGCCCGGTCCAGGCGTTCTTCAGCTCCATGGTTACCAGTGGGATGCCGTTCAGGAACAGCACCATGTCGATTTCCTGGAGGGGATTGGCCAGGGAGTAGCGCACCTGCCGGGTGCAACTGAAAATATTGGCGGCAAAGTTCTGCTTCACTTTCTCGCTGCTGCTGGCAAGCGGCGCGGGATACATCAGGTGGAAATGGGCATCATCCACCGCCAGCCCTTTCTTGAGCAAGTGCAAGATTCCATGCTTCTTGATCAGGCGATCATAGCGCTCCAGCAGCTTGCGCTGCCAATCCGCAGGGTTGTGCTTTTGCAGCTTAGCCAGCTCTTGTGCCTGAGTCTGCTCCAGAAACTGCCAGAAGAACTTTTCATCAAGGGCATACTGGGCGTTGAAATCCATCGGCCGCCCCAGCTGGAAACCATTACCGGCCACCATCCCATCCGCAGGAGTTTCCTCAATCCCCCCGGCTTCCTTTACCGCCTCTGTGGTCAAGCCCGTTAGTGCCTGCTCTATGGCAGCTTCCAACGCCTGCTCATTGGTTTGGCTGACCATACTCCCCTCCTTGCCTGTAATGATTTCCCAGCAGTGTAATCATCTGCTTCTGGTGTTCGGCGATCTGCTTCACGCCCCATGCTCCGCCAGCCTGGTCATATAGTGCAAAAATGGCTTTCAGCTTCAAGGAGTCGTAGCGCTTTTTACCTTCAAAATCTATCTTCTTCTGACCAACCGCCAGGTTGCCGTATGATGAGTTTTCACTAGGGCTGAGTAATACCAGATTACCGAAAGAGTCCAGATTTTGGCTTTCTAATCTCATTCCGTATCTTTCGTTCTGTGCGTGCACATGCTCCACAGAGTTCCTTGAAGTAATGCGATACGGGTCTTTCTTTTTGCCGTCATCATCACCGCGTTTCCAGAGCAGGTATTCCAGTTTCTGGAACCAGTAATGCTCAAAGCCGGTCCCCCTGGCGCTGTTGAGATAGGCCTCTATGGTATCCAAGCTATCCATCGAAGGAGCTACACCTCGGGCGATCTTGAAACTGGCTTCCTTCTGAGTTTCGGTGGTCAGCGAGAGCTGGTTATCCAGTCTCTCCAGCACAGATAACACCTCTTGGTCACTTATGCCTGGCGGCTCCACCAGCTGAGCGAGCAGTGCCGTTAGCCAGTAATGGGCGGAACGGTCGCCGGTGAAGTTACGCACTGCCTGCAACTGCGCCAGCTCGCCCAGCTCCCGGGCACTGCGGTTGATGTAATACTTGCCACTGGAGAGGGAGCGACTGAAGTTGGTCAGTCGCAATTGGGGATCTTCGCTGTCATCGTGCTCCACCCACTTCACCACCCAGGTGTCGAACTGATAGCGCACCCGCCACAGTGTCAGGATAAACGCCTTGATGTCCGCCTCGTCTTTGCTGAGCAGACATTCAAAACACGCCATCAGGTTCGAGGCCTTGATACGGGCATCAATATCCTCCCATTGCTTGCTGGCACAGAAGATCCGCAGGGTATGGATCAATAGCAGTTCGAAGCTGATGATTGAGCGACAGTAAACGGTTTCGTCTTCGATACCGTCCTGGGTGTCTTCTTGCTCTTTTTGTTCGGCGTTATCCGGTGCATCCCCGGACTCCACCTCATCCAGCAGATGCAAAAGCGTCTTCCCGGAGGCCTCACTCTGATCAACCTCGTTGCCGCCCGCCCTGCGCTCGAAGAGACTGCCTGAATAGGCATCGAGATGCTTGTACTCAATCGCATTCCAGTCCGCATTGGGAAACAGCTGGCGCAGATTGCGCTCGAAGTAGTTTTCCATGTGTTCGCAGGCCTGCCAGATGGCGCTGTACAGGGGCTTCTCGGTGGTGATCTTGCGGAACAGCTTGGCTTTCAACAGGTCCACCGGCTCCAGCTGGATACCTGCGGTATTCATGCTGGCAAACAGTCGGTTAAGGTCCATGCTCTCCGGGACGATATTGTTCACCCAGCTCACCTTGCGATAGATATAGTCGGCAAAGGCTTCCAGGTTGAAATCCTTGGTATCGCGCAGCCCATCCACCTGCTGCTTCAACACCCTGAGATTGGCATCCAGATGGGTGAGGTAAGGATCCTTCTCGATGGCATCTGGGCCGGGGCGGGTCATGCGCTCCAGGCCGGCATAGCTACCCAGCAGATTACCCACCGCCTCGCGAATCTCGAACGTAAGTCTCGGCTGCTCGCCCAGGGTGGAGACCTGTGCCAGAGGCGTCTTCACGCCAGCCGCACGGAAAGCCAGGGACAACAGCATCAGGGTGGTAGTGCGCTGCTGGCCGTCGATCAGTTCATAGAGGCGAGACTCCCCCTTTTCATGAATGGCAGACAGCACACTGCCGATAAAGTATTGCTCTTCCTCGGCCACATAGGCTTCGCGGATGTCATCGAACAGCTTGATCACATCCTCATCGCTCCACACATAGGGCCGCTGATAGCTTGGGATCACAAAGCCCATGGCAGCCTTGCTGACTTTTTCCAGTGTCAGCACCTCTGTGTTTACTTGATGATCAGTCCGCTGGCCGGCCTGCTGTTCAGCTTGATTCTCAACCGCTGCGGTCATCGCTGCTCCCCCGCTATCTTTCGGTTCAATGCCGGGGCGAACCCCTTTTCATATTCCCCGGTATTCAGCCCGAGGCCAAATTGGTCGCTAACGGCTTCCACAAACCGCTGCTTCACACTGTTCGTGCCCAGATTGCTGGGGTCCACCGTCAGCTCGAAGGCATCAAGAAAGGCAAAGCACTGCTCGGGGGTGTAACTGGCGGCAATCCAGTCCAGCACCGGCTGCTCCCGGATGAAGGCAGGTATGGAATTTTCACGCACGGACTTCTGATTGCTGACCCGGCGGGAATACACCACCCGGAACAGCTTTTTTGCGGCCAGCTCCAGCTGGTTTTCGCCAAACTGGCTGATATAGAGCAGCAGGCAGGCCTCGTAGAGCTTTTCCAGGTAGCTACAGCCATCCAGATCTTTCAGCCATTCCACAAACTGCTGATAGCCAGGCAGGTGCGGCAGCTCTGGCTGATCCCAGTAGCGTTGGTGCAACGCCTGAAAATAGGCCAGATAGCGGATGCTGTTGACGCCTGCGTTCAGTGGCTGGCGCACCTCGTAGCCTTGCTGGTCGGCCTGTTGGCTGACATCACCGGCCAGGCCGATCTGACGGCGAATGCGACCATAGGCGATGTCGTCGCCTTCACCTGTGTCCTGCGCCAGTTCGTCGACAATACAGTCACGGATCCGCTTCTGCTGGTTGTGGGGCGGCAGCTCCCGTGGTTTCACGCCCTGCCAGTAGCGGCCTTTCAGCAAGGCACTGACGGTACTGTCCAGCGAGCCCAGCGCTTCCCACTGCCGAGCGAATTGCGGCTGATGAAGCTTATCAACCGCACGCAGGTGATGGGCCTTGATAATGTCCGGGCCGCCCAGGCGCACCCCGCCGGTGTTCTGGGTTTCAAAGAAGCGGTAGGCATCGTCTTCGGACTGAGTGATCACCAGGGTGAATTGCAGATTGTTAAAGTCAATCCAGTTCCTCACGCGATCCAGACGATCACGGAGCCACTTGAGATTATGCTTGATCTGCTGCTGGCTGGTGGGGTGCTCATAGACTAGGCCTTCCACCAGCGGCAGCCCGGGATCGAGCAGGCAGGCCATGAGCGCCAGGGTGGTAATGCGCTGCTGGCCGTCGATGATATTCAGCTTGCCGGCTTCCTGATGCAAGATCAGGCTTCCCAGGTAATAAGGCAGCTCAATATCGCCATCCGCTTTACGGACCACATGGGATTCAATATCCAGCAACAGGCCATGCAATTGCGTGTCCTGCCAGCAATAGGGGCGCTGGTATTCCGGAATCGTCAGCTCGCCGGTCACCGTTGCGCCATCGCTGGTGACAATGGCATCCAATGCCGGGGAATGCCCCGGAAGCAAGCACCCTGAGAAAAGCTGAGCAGCGCTGCACGTGGCGACCTGTACCGTCATGCGGAATCAGGCCTCCACCATGTCGGGGGTAATTTTGATTTTTCCGGTTACTGCGCTATTGATCAGGGTGGTTTTGTATTCTTTTAGCTTTTCGATCTGCTCCATTTGAGAGCTCACAGCCAAATCGATCTTCTTTGTTTGCTCACCAAGATAGGCAATAATTTCATTTTGCTCTTCATAGCTTGGATAACTCATTTCCATTGCGAACAACATATGTCCGTAGAATCTCAGCCTTGAAGAATGCAAACCCGTTGAAACTCTATTGTAATACTCGACGTAATAATTGCTTTTCAGCAAGAACTCCAGGTAGGCAGAATTAAACGTGCTTCTTTTTTTCTGACGAAAAACCCCATATGAAGGACTCACAATCCCTACACGATCAGAAACCCCAAGGGCCCCCATCCATGCCCACATGATGTTAATCACTAAGTCATCTTCTCGGCACAATTTCGACCCCGAATAGTCCTCAGCCATAAACATCGAAACATTCTTCTCTGATCTTGGAGTAACACCCGTCATATGAGAAACAGAAAGCAACTCTTCTTCTCCGGATTCGGAGCGCTCATCAACCTCATCAAATAGATACTTTGCTCGCATAACATCCCAATGCGCCGGAATCTCTCCAATCCAGTCCACGCCGGAATCTTTCATGGGCACATTTGGATCAAGCCCCTGGGTGACGGCTTTTTGGATAATGATTTGCTTGCGCTCTTTCAGCAGGGCGATCTGCTGCTCTTTGATGGCAATGGCTTCGTCGATTTGGGCGGTTTTTTTGTCGAGGAATCGAGCAATATCTCGCTGCTGCTCTAAAGAGGGGACAAATGTCTTGAAGCTCATAAGCGACTCTTTAGGAATCGTATTCCGTAACCCTCGGTAAAGGGGCTTAAGTCGCTTTTTTCCATCAAGATTCAGATAAAAGTAATAGAGGAACTGACTGTCAAAGCTAGGATCAGCCTCGAGAACGGTATAGGCACCTGTGATCATGCCATCAAATGGCGAAAGACCAACCGCTCTCGGAGTTTCCTCCACATCGAAGAGGCAGAAGACAAAGTCACCAGACTTGACCTCTTGATAGGTGTCAAACTCGGCCGGAAACTTGCCTTCTGGATTCTCCATATCTCTCTTGATGACGCCTTTCAGCGTCAGAGAGAGCAGGTCGTACTCTGCAGATCGCTTACCCACCAGGTTTTTCTTAATTTTAAAAATGTGCTTGTTCGCCAGCAGTCCCCATGACTCTGGCACTTTACCCAGCCACTCATAACCGGAGTCTTTGTAAGACTCATATTTTGGCAACTCAGCAATACTCAACATAGCCACCTACCCCTGCACCTGCTCAACATCCACACCGAGACTCTCTACCCCCAAGATTTGCGCAATCAGCCCCTCAGCCTTCTGCTCCAGGCTGATAATGTCCTGGGCCACTTCTTCCAGTGAGCGCAGCGGCTTGTGGCGGTAGAAGTATTTGTTGAAGCTGATTTCGTAGCCGATTTTGGTGGAATCCAGGTTGATCCAGGCCTCCTCCACGTGGGGTTTTACTTCTTCCAGGAAGTAGTCGTGGATACCTTGCTTGTCGCCGTCCTTGAGCAGGGGGATGGATTCGCTGTCACGCAGGTCGGCGCTGGATTCATAGGTGAGGTATTCGTTGGCCTTGCCGGTGGGGTACAGGCCGTAATCCGGTAGCTTCTCCTGAGTGCAGTCGTAGCGGTGCAGCAGTTCTTCCAGCTTGTCGCCGTTGAGCTTGACCACTTTCTTGACCACCTTTTCGGCGGTTTCGTCGTACCCGCTCACGGCATTGAGGATGGCATTCTTTTCGGGGGCGGAGAGTTTGATCTTTCTGGCCTTGAGTTCGGCATCGACCTTCTGCTTGAACTGGTTGAAGTCGCCGAACTCTTCCTCACCGATGGCGGACATGAGTTCACGGGCGGTGTCCACCAGAGCCTTGAGGCTGTCCCAGCGTTTCACGTCCAGCAGTTTGGTTTTGGCCTTGGTGTTGAGGTTGATGTCGTTATCTTCACACCAGGCCATGACCGGCTTTTCGATGCTTTTCAGGAAGCTCTGCTTGTTGTCCTTGCCGTGGCCGGTGTGCTCGTAAACCTTGTCGCCGTGCTCGACATAGAGATGTTCCATGACTTCGCTGATCTGTTTGTCGAAACGCAGACCTGCGATGCGTTCTTCGGAGAACTGGGCCTTGCGGCGGTCCGGGCGTTCGATGGTGACCTTGTGGTAGCCAAAGTCTTCGTTGCGGAACACCTGGCTGGCGATGCCAACTGGGTCGTTGTTGCTATCCAGCTCGCGTTCAATGGCGGCGCAGTCCAGGTAGGTGCGGGTGATTTCCTCGATATGCTCGGGGGCGAATTCGCAGTTCTTGTTGCCCAAGTTCTTGCGCAGCTTGCGATACAGCAGGCTGGCATCAATCAACTGCACCTTGCCGCGTCGGTTTTCCGGCTTGTTGTTGTTCAGCACCCAGATATAGGTGGTGATGCCGGTGTTGTAGAACAGGTTGTTGGGCAGCTGGACGATGGCTTCCAGGCAGTCGTTCTCGATCAGGTAGCGGCGGATATTGCTTTCGCCGCCGCCGGCATCGCCGGTGAACAGGCTGGAACCGTTGTGGACCGAGGCAATGCGAGAGCCTTTTGAACCCGTGGCCGGGTCTTTCATCTTGCTGACCATTTCCATGAGGAACAGCAGCTGGCCATCGCTGGAGCGCGGGGTGGCGTCACAGTCTTCCAGGTTGCCCCAGTAGTCCTTGAGCTTGATTTTGAAGCGCGGGTCGATGACGTCGCTGCCATCCTTGATGTGCTTCTGCTCCGAGGCCCAGCTTTTGCCGTAGGGCGGGTTGGAGAGCATGAAGTCGAAGCGGTCTGAGGCGAATTCATCGGTGGACAGGGTGGAGCCGACCTTGATGTTCTCCGGGTTGTTGCCCTTGATCATCATGTCGGATTTGCAGATGGCATAGGTTTCGTCGTTGATTTCCTTGCCGTAGAGGTAGATGTCGCGCTGACTTTTGGATGAAGGATCGGAAGGATACTTCTCTTCAATGAAGTTTTGGGATTCAGTGAGCATGCCTCCACTACCGCAGGCCGGGTCGTACACGGTGAGGGTGAGCGGCAGGTCATCCTTGATGGGGTCGAACACCAGGTGGGTCATCAGCTCGATCACTTCCCGCGGGGTGAAGTGTTCCCCGGCCTCTTCGTTGTTCTCTTCGTTGAACTTTCGGATCAGCTCTTCAAACACATAGCCCATGCCCAGGTTGGAGAGGCCGGGGAGCTTGTAGCCGTCCGGGTCCATGGCATCGTTGGGCGTAAGGTTGATTTTGGGCGAGACGAATTTTTCCACCACATCCAGCAGCACATCCTTGTGGGCCATGTGCTGGATTTTTCTCTTCATCTCAAAGCGCTTGATGATTTCCTGCACGTTGGGGCTGAAGCCCTTGAGGTATTCCTCGAAGTTGGCCAGCAGGATCTGCCGGTTGTTGGTGGCGGTGTTGTACAGGCTGGTGAGCGTCCACTTGGAGACGTTGTAGAACACATAGCCAGAGGCTTCTTTGAGGCCCTCCGAATCCAGCTCTGTGGCGTCCATTTCTTTTTTCTGGTATTCGACCTCATCCAGTACCGCATCCTTGGTGGGCATGAGCAGGGTATCGAGACGACGCAGCACCACCATGGGCAGGATGACATCACGATATTTACTGCGCACATACACATCGCGCAGGCAGTCGTCGGCGATGTTCCAGATAAAGGAGACCAGTTTGTTGTGTGTGCTGTGATCCATTGATTTTTCGTCTCTGTATCAGTGTGTTGTCTGCTTCCCGGCCGGGAGGCCATGTTCAAACCGGCTGCCGGACAGGCGCCCCGGTGCGGGCAAGTCAGAGCTTCTGGTAATAGTGTTTTATTTTCTCTGCCATGGCTTCACGGCGGCGGGAGAGGAAATCTTCGTAGTGGTCGATATGGTACAGGTTCTGATCCTGTGGCAAGGCATTGGCCTGAAAATTGGCGCCCAGCTCGCCCGGGGCGGTGATTACCCCATAGATGGGCTCGCCGGTTTGGCACTGCTGGAAGATGGCCGCCACGTAATCGCTGGGGTTCTTCGAGCCGATCTTGATGTTGATTTCCTGCTGGACACACACCAGGTTGGCCACCTGGTTGTAACGGCCACGGGTGTAACCCTGCTTCTTGAGAAATTCCCGGGGGAAGATGTGATGGATGTCACCGTGGTGGGTGAGCATGTCGCGCACGGTGATGTCCTTGGACAGGAAACCCTTGTCGCCCAGGCAGGCCTGAGCCGCCAGGAAAGCCTTGAACAGCGGGGAGTTGACCGAGGAGGTTCTGAGCCCCTGCACCAGCCCGACTTCCCAGAAGGTGTCTGACAGCTCGGCGGCCTCACGGTCGGCCAGCACGTCGGTGAAGCCCCTCTCGTTGATGTCCTTGATGTCTTTGTCCACCCGGCTTTCCGGGGAGGCGGAATAGCGACCGGTGAGCACGGACATGACAAACCAGCGGCGCACCCAGGATTCGATGCGAGGTTCATTGCCGTGGTCGCGCTTGAGCTTCAGGTAGAGGCTGTAGGCGAAGTTGAGGGCGGCGCCGGAGCGAATCATGGATTTGTCCACGAAGCCTGCGGAGCGGATGATCATCAGGAAGCGCTTGAAGTGGGTTTCGTTGATGAACTCCATCACCCCTTCGTGCAGGTTCTGGAAGGAGGCTTCCTCGATATCCTTTTCATAGGTGCGGGTTTCAAAGTTTCGTCCGGAGAGCAGCCCCACCAGATCCGCCAGTTTGCCGCGATTGAAGCGGGAGGTGAACGCCACCCGCAGCATGTCGGAATAGCCGGGATCATACAGGTCTTCGTTTTCCTGACGCAGCCAGCGCATGGCCTTGAAGTAGTCGGTGGCGGCGAAGTCCTTGTCGTTCTCTTCGATAACGCTGTAGAACTCCGGGGCCACTGCCAGGTGGCAAAAATAATCCACTGCCTTGCGCAGGGTGTTACCGCCAAATTCCTCGTTGGCGGCAATTTTGGACATGGCGAAATCCGCCTGGCTGAGCACCACGCCCTTGGAGTTGATGCGGATGAAGATTTCGGTGACGGTTTCGATGTCCAGGTCGTGGGACAGCTCGATCAGGCCGATCTGCTTCTTGAGGATATCAGTGAGCTTGTCGAGCCGGTCGTAGAGCAGGTCTTCATCGGCATTGGGGTTGGCATCCAGGTACTGACGGACGACCTTGTGGGTCTTGGTGTCACCACGGATCACCGGGCCGATGTCGCTAATCCAGGCCTTGTCGTTATCAATGGCGGTGTTCGCCACTTCAAAGCGTTCATCCAGCGGGTGAAAGGCGATACGGATACGGACGGTTTTGTAGTCCTGATTGACCACCTGCTGGCCACCGATGGCCGCTCGCAGTGCCGTGACGCGCTGCTGGCCATCAATAAGGATCTTCTTGCCTTCGGCCACGCCGCCATCCTTGAGCTTCACTGACGGGTTGCGCCAGGCGATGATGTAGCCCACCGGATAGCCTTGATAGAGACTGTCCATGAGGTCGCGCACTTTCGCCGCCTCCCAGACAAAGGGGCGCTGAATCTCCGGGATGGCGATTTCCCCGGATTTCACCCAGGTCATGATGGTCTCGATGAGGTACTGGTTTACCGAATAGCGCTGTGTCGTCACTGTGATTCCTTATTTTTCTTTGTGCTTTTCCATTCTTGGTCGGGTTATCAACCCAGCCCCATGCCCTTGAGCATTTCCTCTTCGGATACGGCTTCGGTGGTGACAACGGCGTTTTTTAATAGCAGCTTGTTATCCAGCAACCGATGTAGATGCACATCGAAGGCATCCCGTTCCGGGTGATGCGCCGCCGGCAGGTAGATGTTTACCGGCTTCTCCTGGCCAATGCGGTAGACGCGATCCGAGGCCTGGGCTTCCTTGGCCGGGTTCCAGTGTCTTTCCAAGTGGATGACATTGTTGGCGCCGACCACGGTGAGGCCCACCCCGGCAGCCACCGGCGACATAATGATGATATTAAAGCCCGATGCGGCCTCGAACTTGCTGATCATGCCCTTGCGGGTCGCATCGTCTTTTTTTGAGGATACCGCCTTGGTGTCGCCATTGATAATGCCCACGTCGAGTCCATAAAGGCGATCCAGCCAGACTTTCAGGAGCACTTGCAGCTTTTTGGTGATCAGGAAGACAATCACTTTTTCCTTACGGGCACGGATCTCGTCCAGAGTATTGAGCATGGCTTCCAGTTTGGCGGATTCGGCCATTACGCCACGGACATTCTTGCCGGATGACAGGGCCGCTATGTCGCCATCCTGTAGACGGGGGTGGAGTGAAATGGTTTTGAGCTGGTGCAGGCTGGAGATTGCCAACCCTTGAATCTCTTCATGGCGGCGGCTCTGGTAGTCGTCCAGCACTTGATCATAGGTCTGTAGCTGAACGCCAGTCATGGTTCCGGCCAGGGCCGGCATGGGCTGCACATCGCCAGATGGTTCCGTGATGGCACCGCCGAAGATGGATTTTTTGGGCAGGCCCTGCAGCTCTTCTTCCTTGGTTCGGCGCAGCATAAAGCGCCCTACGGCCTGGCGAAGGTCGTTACCCACTTCCTGACGAACACGGTTTCTCTCTTCGTCATCGGCCTTGAGGATGGGCTTCACATACTGTTCGCGGAAAGCTGGCCAGTCACCTAACAGCCCCGGCTGGGCGGTATCCATGACGCACCAGAAATCCAGCAGACTGTTTTCCACCGGGGTGCCGGTAGCCAGCACCTTGAAGCTGCTTTTCAGGGCTTTGGCCGCGCAAGTAACCCCCGTGTTGGGGTTTTTGATGTTCTGGGCTTCATCAAAGATTACAGTCCCCCAGTCAATGCGGCAGAGAGAAAACTGGTAATCGCGCAGGGTCTGGTAGGTGGTCAGCACCAGGCGGGCATCCATATCAAGCCGGTCCGGGCCGGCTTCCGGGCCCACATGGAGGGCATAGCGCAGGGTGGCCATATCCACCTCACCATCCGCCATGTTGGCTATCTGCACCGTTTCTCTTTGCGTGTTGGGAATGCGGAAACGCTTGAGATCTCTGCCGCCTTGCAGCACGACAATGTCGCGAAAAGGAGAGCGCGTGAAGGTCTTTTCAACCTCCTCTTCCCAGTTTTCCAGCAGGCTAAGTGGTGCCACTACCAGAACAGGCTTTACTGCATTACCGGCCTTGCGCTGGCGCTGCATGAGCTCGGACAGGGACACCAGCGCCATAAAGGTCTTGCCGAGCCCCATGTCATCCGCAAGCAGGCAGCCCTGCATTCGGTAGAACTGTTCGGCGTCCGCATTCTGGGCCTGCTCACCCAGGCCAACAAGCCAGTCAATACCTGCCCGTTGGTGAGGAAAGGGCGAGCGCTTATAAAGCGACCAGTCAGGCTCGGATGACGGCGCTGCCCGGTCCGCCATGGCCAGCAGTTCTTCCCTGCGTTCTTCTGCATCCTTAACGAGCACCGAGACTTTTTGGCGTTTTTCATCAGGCTGCTCTGCTTCTTCTAGAACGACGTCTGGTTCTGATAAATTTTTGCGAGCCTTCTCGATGATGGCGCTTACCGCTTCCTCATCAGAGATATCAATTTCCTGACCATCAACCACTACTGTTGATGCTCCATCGCCCCGGGCGGCTTGAATTTCTTGCTCGATGCGATCTGCATCTTCCTCACTTTGGATCAGCCCACCCAGTACCTGCGGAACGGCTGGCCTGCCCTCCTGGCTGAACCAGTCAGCCCCTTTCGCGTCCAACTCACCAATGGCGATATGGCGCATGGTGCCCACACCGTCCACACGAACGGAAAAGCCGGTATCCAGATCTACCAATGCAGCATCAATGAAAGCGGTTGGTGCCTCCATGAAACGGACGACTTGATCGGCAGGAATACGGCGGGAGGAAAAGACCTCGCGGATACCCTCCATTTTTTG
The DNA here is from genome assembly GCF_000524665.1 of Alcanivorax sp. 97CO-5. Taxonomy (NCBI): domain Bacteria; kingdom Pseudomonadati; phylum Pseudomonadota; class Gammaproteobacteria; order Oceanospirillales; family Alcanivoracaceae; genus Alcanivorax; species Alcanivorax sp. 97CO-5. The sequence continues at coordinate 52,308 of NZ_KI965903.1, read as the reverse complement.
CTTGTCGAGCAGCATAATCCGGTTGCCGATGCGCATGGTGCCTTCATCGGCACCCGGATCCAGCTGAGCCCAACGGGAGAGGAGCTCGGCATAGGGTGTGCCGTCGCCAAGGGTTGGTGACAGTTCGATGCTGCCATCCGGCAATTTGGACACGGTGAGACCAATCCGTTCTGCTTCGGCGACGTTGATATTGTCGAAATGGGAAAGGTTGATATCCAGGCCGTCGCGCTTGGCCTGCTGCAGGGTGGCGATCAGTCGCAGGTTACTGCCTTCTCCTTTCTCATCGGCAGGCATGGAGGCGTGGATATCAATGGCATCCAGCGCCAGTAATTGGGGCGGTGTCAGCGTGTATTTGTCCGTGCTGGTGTTGCTGAGAATGGGACCTTTGCGGTTAATGGGGTATGACTCACCATCGATCAGCACAAACGCTGACACCTTGAACCCTGGGTGGGTGCTTTTCCCGTCAACTTTTATCTGGAACTGGAGCGGCGCTCTGGGCGCAAGCTGCAGGATGGACAGAATGTCTTCTTCCAGACAGGCGACAGACTCCGAGGGCACGAAAAAGCCATTGGAGATCGGCTGCGCCTGACCCGACTCGCTGAGCATGGTGAGGGCAACATGCTGGGCGCCAGCAAGACTACTGGCGTTACCAGACCTGATATCGGTAAGTTTATCCGGCGAGGTATAGAAGCTAATGCCTTCATCTTCGACCAGAAGGGAGAGCCCACCCTTCTCCTGTGTTGAGTTTCGCCCCAGGATATTTGCTATCGATTCACGGAATCCCATTAGCCACCTTCATAGTTTTTTAGCCTGCGTGCATCTTTGGTTGGTATGCCATGCAAGTTCTTGTAGTACTTCCACTCACCCTTACCGAAAAGAGGTGGCCACTCCAGCTCGACATCGTGATCGACCAGAAACTCGAGCACATTCTTGCGCCACGTAGTCGGGTAATGAGGTATCGCTGCATACCGCTTCCCTTTATGGTCTTTTCGGTACTGCCGGGGTAGTTTTATCGTTAAGTCCGAGTGGGTGTAGTAATTCTTGTCATAGTTAACAAATGAAGGATCTGGCCTTTCCTGATAAAGCCAGATTTTGAAAGAGTGTGAGCCCTCGACAATATGAAAATCACCACAGTCCAGATATATCACTGCCTTATCGGACATTGTTCCGTCCATTCTCGCGTAGGAAGACAGCATCTCTTTGTCGAGAATACGTTTTACGAAAAACTCAGCTTTACTGCCTAACATCAGCCTTGAGTTTCTCACTACACCTTGTTTAAACAATCCTGTCAGGAACTGTTTCCTTGCCGGGAACATGTTGTTCAGACTCTCGTCACCTGAATCCAGGCCATATTGCTCTACCGCTTCGAGGAACAACTTCAGGTCTTCCTTGGCAAGCCAGCCCCTGACCTTGTTGACCCTGTCATCCCCCAGGGGAGCCCACCATTCTGCAAACTGCCTGTTAGTGCCAGACACTCTGGGATCACCTGCAATAGTCAAGATGACATCCTGCCACCGTTCTGAAGGCTCTTCTTCTGTCCTGTCGATCAGAATTTTTATCGCCGCATGTCCGACACGAAGATTCTCCTGATAGGGAGCTTTAGCGACTCGCTCTTTTACTATTTCATTGAGCACATCATGGTCCTGGCCAATTGGAATATTTTGCAGCTCCTTGATGTAGTAAATTGCTCGCGTCACCTCGCCAAAACGGCCATCCATATAGCCATCCATGCCCAGACGAGAGATAAAGTCATCCAGTGGAAGTCCTGTCAGGAGGCATTTTTCAACCAATCGAGCCGGGCCATCATTCTCTATGAGCCAGCTATCACTATTTACCACAGCTATGATGTCTCTTCCTTGAACACTGGATCGTGCGTTTATTGCTTCAGCTTGTTGGGAAAGGATTATCCCCAACGACTCCATTAGCCCCTTTTCTCCATCAGATAGCCTGTCATGTTCACGAAAGAAAAGCTGAATGAGCTGCAGCACAACCATTCTCGACAGCTTTTCGTTCTGGGCTGACAACAAATACTCCAGCGCCTCCTGATCCAAATAGTCTTCTCTGACAGTCTCACTCTGCAGCCAGAGCCAAGTCAGCGCGCGGACTCCAGGGCGAGTATGGTAGGCTTCATCAGGCAACTCTTGGCCACGGCGGCTACATTCTTTAATGAGCTTTTCCAGTCTTTGGAAAGCTCCGCTTTTGCCAAGTTCTTCTGATTTATGTGCAACCTTATCTTCCAGAGCAGCCCATGTCTGATAAGTGCTTTCTGGCCACTCTGGAAACGATTTTTTGTCAATCTTGGGGAGTCGCATCAGGCTCTCCAAACTTTGACTTCACTTTCTCGTAATCTTCTGCGTCGGGGCGACGAATCGTGATTCTGATATCAATTCTTCTGTTTAATTCATAATCCGATTCTGCACTTTGGATCTCTGTGACCGGCCTCGTATCCGCATAACCACTCACAGAAAAAAGCGGCTGCCCTTCATGATTCCGCAAGTTATAAAGAGCCATCCTTTTATCTATTGCCTCTCCCCAATACTCCCATAAGCTAATCGCCCTAAAAGTGGAAAGCCCCCAATTACCTTTTCCCGGCGCCCCCCAAAATGGGCGATTATCGGTATGACCTTCCACAAAAATAGTGTCAAGATATTCCGTTCGGTTATCTTTGGTCACGACACTGGCCAACACTTCACCGATAATTCTCGCAGTATCCTGGTATTGGCTATCAATGCTGAACTTCCCTGAACGAAATCCGAGCACATCGTTGGGTATACGAATAATCGAATGATTCTCGGCGATCTGGACCTCAATAGATTTATCTTTCAACTCGCGCGCTATATCTTCGACGACCGTTTTCCTTACCTTTTCTGCTATTTTAAGTTCTTTTATTTCCTTATTTACATCCTGCCTCAGGTCAACCAACTGCATCAAAAGAACTAGCGATGCCAGAATAAAAATCACGACCAGCGCAGCCATAACATCAGAAAAGGACACCCAATAAGGATTTTCCTCATCAACGGGGGCGGAGGATTGCCTAAATGACCTCATCGCGACTTGCTCTCAAGCTCATCAACAATACCGTCAATCGCCTGAACTGTAGTCAGCATTTTGTCCGCATAGTTTCGAGACACCTCGTCCCACTTCCCCATTCGGTCCTGAATCTGGCCTGTTACTTCTTTATGATAAGTAGCCAGCCATTGTTCCGCCTGCTTCTCTACGGTCATAACTTGCTGCTTGAGGGAGTCGCCCAAAGACTCAAACTGCTGTTTCACACTTTCCAGATAGCGATTCTGACTTGCTTCCATGGAACCGAATCCATCAAGCATTCTTGTTGCTGCCCCCTCCATTCTTTTGGAGGTCTCACCGAGTCCGGCCTGTAGCTGCTCCAGCAGCCCAAGTTGCCCTTGGATTCCTTCACTAACCTGGCTTGAACCTTCAGACACCTCGGCCATCTTCTGAACCATTGCCGTTACTGTGTTACCAAGACGATCTGCACTGTTATGGATTTCCGCACCAAGTACGGAGAAGCCTTTCTCTGTGGCCCTGAGATTTTCGGCAGAACGATCCAGAGATCCTGCAGCTTCACCCAGGTATTTTGCAATTGGCTCCATGGTTTCAAGTAGACGCTCAGAGGCGCCAATGCTGTTCTCAGAGGATTCCTTGATGGCATTCAGTGCCCCCACCTGCCCTTCATGCATCCTTGTGATCGAGCCATCCAGTCGTTCCTGCCTTTCCTGATCCGCTTTTGAGGCGGTATCTGCCTGCTCAGACAGTTTGCGGGTCACCCCTTCAAGCAAGCTCTCAAACTGCTGTCTCTGCGCCTGTTCTCGCGTGCTTGCCTGTTCCTGCAGCCTGGCCATTTGCTCGGACATCTGCTGACGTTGCTGAACCAACAATTCATCTGTTTTCGAACCGGCCTCAGATAGCATTGAAGACACACGTCCGACCTCCCTGCTGATCCCTTCCACTGCGCCGCCAACATCCCCAGCCACCTTCTCAAGTGCCTGCCCCTGCTGCCGCCCTGCTTCGCCAAACTTGTCGAGAAAACTCCCCACTAACTGCTCGAGAACCGTGGTGGATTGATCTGATGCGTTTTGAGCTAGCCGCTCCAGAGCAGGGGCCATCACTTTTGTAAGCGATTCAGAAATAGCCTCCTGCATGCTGACGCTCATTTCATTAACGGTCTTTTGAAGCTCATCTCCGATGCGCTCGTGAAGCCCCATTAACGATTCAGCTGATTTCTGACTTGCATCTTCAATATGAACAAGCGTTTGCTCCGCAGGAATTCTTGGATATAAGAAATCTATTTTCTGCTGAAGAAGTCGAACCTGGTTCCTGACATTTCGCTCCAGCAATTTCTCAATTAGATTCAAAATTAAAGAGAGCAAAACACCGAAAACCGAGGTATTAAAAGCCGTCGCGGCGCCTGAAATCATGGTATTCATCGCCATCCTGAGTTCAGGAAGTGCACCACTGACATCCAAACCGGCCAGACCCACACTCAAGCCAACGAAAGTCCCCAACACACCGATAGCCACAAGAAAACTAGGCGCAGCAGCCAACAAGCGACTTTCTGTCAACCCTGACGCTAGAGTCTTTGCATTAAAGAAGTGTTCTGCATCAAGCGTGTTGTAAAGCTTTGCTTTGTCATTTGAAAAGACCAAACTTTCATCAAATTCTCGCCAGAGATTGCCAACTTCTTCCCTCCGGTTCGAGATTGCATCTTCAAGTGTTTGCCTGCGCCTATTTGCCAGATCATCTTTAACTTGACCATTAATCAGCGCACTAACGCCTGCCATTCTTCCCCGATAATTCAGCCAGTGTCTCAACAGGAAGAAACATGTAACCGTAAACAGGAATAGCATCACGCAGACAAATGCCAAAGATGGCCCGTTCATCTTCGTCAACAGCATAAGAAGATCTGTTATTTGAATTTCTTGCACCTAAATACCCCTAAATTTTTTACGTAACCAATTAGCAAGCAGAGACAACAATACTATTTGCAACTATTCATCCTTCTTCGGCATCCGCCATGAGCCCAGCCACATCCCTCGCCATCACACCCAGATCCCGCCAGTTATCCGGGTGGCAGGTAAACAGCAGGATCTGATGACGCTGCGCCGCATCGTAGAGAACCCGCTTCATGGCCTTGAGGCGCTCGGCATCGCTGTGGACCAGGGCATCATCCAGGATGATCAGGGTTGGCTTGTTGGCTTCCTGCAGAAGATCGGCATAGGCCAGTCGGCTGATCAGGGCCATTTGCTCTCGTGCGCCGAAGCTCAACTCATTAAACTGCCCACGCTCTTCCCCACCGTAGCCTTGGCGGACCAACACTTCCGGAATGAGGTTTTCATCCACATTCAGGGAAGCCTCCGGGAACAAGAGCTGCAGGTAGTGGTTCAGGTGTTTCTGCAATGGGGCCTGGAGTTGGCGAGTGAGCTCCAGGCGATGCTCTGTGAGACGGGCAAGCAGGAAGTCCAGGGCGTTGGCGTGGCGTTCGAGCTCCCTTTTTCGGCGGGTTGCCCGGTCCAGCTCGACTTTCAGTTCCGCGCTTTGCTCTTCCAGGCCTTCCGCACCGGCTGACTCCAGGCGAGCCTGCAGTTGGATCACCTCAAACCGGCGCGCCTCTTCCTGCTTTTCAGCTGCATCTGCGCTTTTGGTGAGACGCTGCACATCCTGTTTGAGGGCATCCGGGTTGGCCTGCTGAATCTGCTCTTCACGCTCTGCAATCTTGTCTCGAAGACGGCTCTCGTTGGTTCGCAGCTCGGCCAACTGTTCGCCTGCCTGCTTTTCACGCTGTTTGCGGTCCGGGGCCTGTAGTTCATTACTGAGGCGCTCCCACTCCTGCCGGGCACGACTCAGGGCCTGTTCCGCCAGCAACAGCTCACTCTTCAGCGTTTGATTAGTGGCTTGCGCGTCTTCAAGCGCTTCTTCGGCGGATTCCAGCTGAGCTTCCGCACGGGAAGTGGACGGGCTGTCTTCTTCTTGCTCTGGTAACGCCTGAATTTGAGGGGCGAGCGCATCTTTGCGCGCCTGTTTCAGTTGCAGTTGATCAGACAGGGCTTCCAACCCCTCCGGTGCCAACTCCTTGAGGACGGATTCATCCTGCTGGATGGTTTGCTCCAGTGTCTGCAGCTGCTTTAATTGAGTTTCTGCCTCAGCCAGGGAGGTGACGCGCAGCCGGGTCAGCAAGCTCTCATGCTCGTCGGTGAGACTCTGCTTGGCCTTGGCTATCTCGGCAACATCCTCTCCACCTGGCAGCACTCGCAGGGTGCCCACGCCTTTGATGCTTACCTCGCCTGGCTCTATCAATAGATGCTCGCCCTGCCCGACCAGACCTTCCCCATCCAAGGTAACGCTTTGATCATCGGTCAGGTCGAATTGCAACCGGGTTGCCACGGCATCCTGCTGAATGGCCAGGCGATCCAGTGCTGAGACGACGTCTTTTAGCCGCTGGATTGTTTGCGGGTCAATCTGATTGGATTGATGCTTTTGGCGGTTTTCCAGAAGGGCAGCATGGAGTGCTTTCACCCGCGCGAGTTTGCTTTGGTCATTAACCAGTTCAGCCTCTATGCCTTCCAGTTCCCTGACCAGCTCCTTGCGTTGCTGGTGCTGCTGGGCCAGCTTTAATGCCTTGCGAGCGGCCTCGTGGGCGTGCTTGGCTTCTTCGAGGGCGGCTTCACTGGCAGGCTTGCGCGCCTCAAGGTTCGCTTGCTGCTGTTCTGCGGCTTTCTTTTCGTCCTCGCGGCGTGCCAAATCCTGCTGCTGGCTTTGGAATCCAGCCAGTAATTCGAGTGTGGTCTGAATACTGGTTTGGCAATCTTTGAACGTCTGCTGGTCCCGGTCTTGCTCTCTCTGCCAGGACTCGACTTCATTCAACCGGGCTTGTGCTTCTTCGGCTTGCTGACGATAGGTTTCCCAAAGGCGCTCTATTTCGGCCTGGGACTGCTCTTCTCTCAGTTGGCCCAGCCGATCTACCTGCTGGCGGTATTGCTGGATGCGATCCTGCAGCGCGTCACACTGCCCCTGCAGAGTGTTCGCGTCGGCAATGGCTTTGGCATAGTTGCCCGTGGCTTTGCCGGTTGTGGTCAGCAGCTTGGCTCTCTCTGCTGTCACCTGGTTGATCAGCTCATCGCCCGTGCTGCTGGTGACTTCGCCCAGGTTACCGCCAAGGGCGGCTTTCAGGTGCTGCCCGGCATGCTCTACCGGGGCCTGGATTTCCTGGCCTGCGCCTTGCTCAACCCACAGCAAACCAGGAATTCCCCAGTGCTGTTGCTTGCTTGCCCCTTTCGCTGCGAATTCATAGCCCAGCAGGCTGGAAAGCTTTTCTTCGGCGTCATCACCACTATAGGGCGCACCCTCTACGGTCAGGTCACAGCGCTTCTTTTTGAGAAAGCTCTTCACCAGTTTCCAAGACTGCTCCTCCCATTCGAAGTCCAGCTCCACAGTGGGCACGGCTGCCGAATCACCCCAGGGCTGCAGATCCTCCACGCTGGAAGACTTATGGCGCTCAAAGAAGGCCGCCCGAATGGCACGTACCAAGGTGCTTTTGCCGGATTCATTGGGGCCGGTAAACAGGTTGATACCTGCTTCCAGTTCCTTGATTTCCACGGGGGCGCGGAACTGGCGGAGTTGTTCTGCCTTGAGGCGTAGCAATTTCATGCGTCACCTCCCTGGGCCTGTTTCTCCAGCAACATGGAAGCGAGGATAGCCATGGCATCTCTGGCGACTTCGCCGCCCTCACCCTCCTGCTGGTCACGGAGCTCGGTGATCACGTCGCCCACATAGCCATCTGCATGAAGGGCCGCGATATCATCCTCGGTGGGCTGCAAGCTCAGGCCTGACAAGTCATAGCTCAGGCTTCGGAAGCGGGCTTCCGCTACTGACAACGCGCGCTCCAGCTGCTGTTTGCCCAGCAGGCTGATTTCGCCCTCCAAACGGAGTTCGACCACAGCCTGTTCAGGCTGCCTCTCAATCCTGGCTATCAACTGCTCCAGATCGGATGAGACTGCCTGTCGCTCTTTCATCTGGATCCAGGGATGCTGACCGATCGACCGAATGTCTACCTGAGGCTCTGCGCCAACCTCCGGGATCTGGACCAGCAATACATTGCCGGGATCATTCCCTTTAAAGCGATCTTGCTCCGGCGTACCGCTATACCAGGTGCGAGGATTGATCTGTTTGGTACCGTGCCAATCACCTAAAGCAAGAAAATCCAACCTTGCTGATTGATAACGCTCTGGGGAAATCGGATTGGTGGCATTCTCGTCTTCCGCCAAAATGCCCTGCACACTCCCGTGCGCCAAGCCGATACGCAGCAAGCCGTCTGTCGTCTCGGCATGATCAAACCACTCCGTCAGATCAGACATGGTATGCCGCTGAGTCAGAGGCGCCGGCAAAATGGCAAAGCCAGCGTCACCGAATTCCATCACCTCAGCCGTGAGGGCCAAGTGGGCATTGGCGGGAACCGCCTCCAACCGCTGCGCGCGCGTCCAGACGCTTTCGGCCAGGGCCGCATCGTGGTTGCCGGAAATAAGAATCCAGGGGCCAGTATACGCGGCCATGGCATTGAACAGTCGGCGAATGGTGCGATCTGACACCATCTGGGCATCAAACACATCCCCGGCCACCAGAACGGCATCGACAGTTTCTTCGGCCGCCAAATTAGCGATGCGCTCAATAACGGAAATACGAGCCTCGGCCATCGCCACCGCATCATCTGGTGCAAAGCTGGCGTACTGGCGGCCTACTTGCCAGTCTGCTGTGTGAAGAAATCGGGGCATTGGGACACCTGATACGTTCAAAAGTCATCTTTGTCAAAAGTGTGTAGGCAGATATTCCGCGCAACATTTGGCCAGCTCAAACTAACGTGACCATGGCCCATCACTGGAAGCCAGCTTTCCAGAGTGCATAAGAAAGATAACTACTGGCGGCGTTAAACAGTCTGCCGAGTCTCCCGCAGTCAAACACATCGCCGGAGGCGCCTTGAGCGGTGCCTAGTTCAGCCCGTAGGCTTCAATTCCCTCTTTCTGGAAGCTCACATCTTTTAGCACCTCCTCATTGCTGGAGAAAATCGGTGTATCCTGGCGACGCATTACCACCATGGCCAGAAGGGCATCGGGGTATGTTCCTCGCACATGGACATCACGCAGGCAGTCTTCGTCGATATTCCAACCAGTTTGTTGTGTACACTATGAACCATTGTGTCTTTTCTCTGTATCAGTGTTTGATTTCGCGGGCCAGTCTTGGAAAGCATTACGACTCGGTAATTCATCGCTTTCGACAATACTGATTGATCTTGTCTGCCATGGCTTGCCTCACCTCTCAAGGAGGCTTCAGAGTAATCGATAGACATTGCACCTCGTCCTATCGCACGAGATACTCATTGCACTAAAGCACCCTAAATATGCAACCTGCCTCCAGAAACAAGCTTCGCCACTAGCCATCAGAAGCGATTCTCGAAATCCGACTTAGATACATGCTTTCCATGCAAGAAGCTGCATTTTCTCCAAGTGACTCACACCGGTAAAAAGCCGAATAAAGCCATTCCTCGTACTCTTTAGCTACTTGATAAGGGTTACTCGATGCTAGGTACCGGGAACGCTCATAGCTTATTAATTGATTATGGTAGTCCAGTAAGTGCCTCTTTTGACATGCCATGATTGCCAAAGGTCCTTCTTGCCCGGAATCGCAATCAATGAAATCAATCCCTCCAAAACCACTTCCATTTGGCTCCATGCCATCCTTACCTTCATAGCTATCCTTGTATCCAATTTCATTCTCGATCTGCCGCACCTCGTCAACAAATACTGCCCCATCTCGAGCCTCTTTAAACTCAACCAGATCAGCTTCAGCAATTGAATACAGCTCCCAAGCCACCCTTTTTTCCAAATACGCGGCTATACTTCTACCCCCTGTAGATCGATCATGGAATGCCACAAAGGGAACATTGACATACAAATAATTTTCTTCTTCATTCAACAGATAATCATTAAAATCCACATTCAATCCATAATAGGAAGCCTTGACCTCTATATCCTTGCTCACGCTCATAGGAACAAGGGCACGGCACCGCTTTTTACCTCTCCAAGGGACCACTCTTTTGGTTTCAACGACCTCAAAAACTGCCCCCTCAAAATCAAACAGGCCATAGAATTCATCTTTTTGTAATCGTCGAACTCCTTTATTTATTTCAAATATTTCTGAATATAGCCAAAAGAAATCCCTTTCGAATGCACTCTTCTCAAATTCTGTTTCACATGTAACTTCTGCCCCTGGGAAAAATCCGCAACCACATATAACGGATAAAAATGTCATCACAACAATACTTCTCATGCGACCACCTCTTCACAGGCATGAGAGATATCTAAATCATCGAAACTCATTATTGGTCGCTGTTTAACCACACTTACGACAAGGGGTTTTAGCAGTGCATTAATCGCAGCTCGCCTGTTATCTTTGGAAAAGATTTCCTCGATCACCTCCTGATCAATAACCTTATCCAAATTCACAGAAAGGTTATCCATTTCTTCTTCTGTCAACATGAAGGTCTTCGCCAGGTATTCTGTTTGTTTCTGCAACCCCCTTAATATAACTTTCTGATCTGGCTCACTTATCGATTCAGCTATCCCCTTAGCGGTTGCTGCCGACAAAGCGCCTCCGATCATTCCTCCGACAACCTTCCCCCCCATCACACCAGCAGGCCCCAAACCAGCGCCTGCCACGCCACCAACTACAGAGCCCACAACCCCACCGACAACACCCGAGCTTGCGACAGCAAATGATGTAACAAATTGCGCCTTGGATATTCTCCCACGAATGAGTTTTACCAAATCCGGCCCAGTGGTAACTGCAATGACAACCACAGAGGTAACAACTGTTCCCCGCATAGCCTTATTTAGTCCGCTTTTGCTGACACCAAACCCTTTTGCCAAATAGTTTCTCGATGTATGAGATAGCATGGAAGAATCGATCGAACCCAGCATCGCCTGTACCGCAGGCAAACGGTGTAATTGCTGGGTCGCAACATGGACAGTTACAGCCCTTACAAAGGTATTCTTTGACTGGACAACAGCAACCCTCAAAGCCTCCCTCTGATCTTTCGTATTCAGATAGCTAACAAATGCTGTAATTGCAAAACTAATCCCCCCCGCACTTACTCCAACGATCACACCCTCTGAAACATCATAAGCGACAGATTCCAATGTCCCGAACTTTGTAACATTAACTGCTTGGTCATATGTCAAAGCTCCTTTCCTAACCAGACTTTTCGCCATCCCTTCATCGGTTATTACTTCTTCATTCCCCCCGACATACCTTTTTACCTTCCCCTCTTTTATTCTTTTCTCCATTTCAGCAACGGCAGCACCATACTGATCTTTCGGAACCTCTATCTGCATAGGGCTACCATCACCAGATATATACTTATAGTTTCCGCCTTGACCGTCGAAACCTGCACCAATACTTCTTACTGCTGTTTTGCAATACTTGGTCTGGATAAAATCGCCATTGACAAGCCTGTCTGCTCCATTTTTAGCATTGTCATCACCAAGTATGCGCGCCTCTTTTCCAGTCAGCTTATCAATAATGTGATTACCTTTCTCAGCAGCAAACCCATGACCCTGCCCCCCACTAGCAAACAGCTTGTGATTATCCACCCATGCCGAAGCCCCAGACATCACAATCAACCCTGAGGTTAGCGCATCGCTGATAAATTCCTCAGAAGATTTTTTATATATAGCCTCACATTCTCTTTCGGTTCTCTTGCAACCTTCAGAGCAATACCACTCTCTGGAATATTTTCCAGCACCCTCTTCGACAACTGAAACCCCACAAGAATCACATGTCAATATCGTGTCTTGCTGAGAATAATGAACACACACATCCTCATCTTCAATATCGTAAAAAACAAAAGAATCAAGATAATTTCTCGAAAAAAATTCAGCCTCTGACTTACCTACTTTTATCGCACTTCCAAGCAAAGAAGAAATACGATCAACAGTAAACCCCCCCTCGACCTTCCCCTTTTCATCAAGTTCATCCATGACATCCATAATTTTTTTCTTGTTATATATTGCAAAACCACCATTTAAATCATAATCAACCACCTCACCACGATCGTATAATTCAGAAAAATAACAATGGAACAAAACATCAAATTCCTTTTCTGAAAGAGCAGATTCTTTTTTTATTTTTTCAAGCTCAGGTGAAGGACTCACCTTTAACAACTCTTTAACGCATGAATCAATATTTTTTATCGTCTCGACGATAGAAAAATCGCGAACCATTGCCATCAACAATGCCAACAATGCTGCAGCCCCATACGCAATACTCAAGGGTCCATAACCTTCCCAGAACACCGCCTCTGTTAAAATCATCGTTATGAAAAAGAAAAACGAGGAAAATAGAGCAATCGTCCCCAATTGAACGACCTCATTAAGCTCCTTGCCTTTTAAAGCCCATCCTTCAGTGATTCTTCTCTTTTTCCTATAGGCAATAAACGCAACAAGCATAAATAGTGTCGAAATTGGATATTGAAGCATCTCCCAAGAAACCGGCTCTATGTATATATTCAATCCAAGAAAAACACCCACCGTCATAACCAGCATCACGACCATCATCCCTGAGATCAAAAAGCCAGTTATTTTTAATTTTTCGGATATCAAAGTTAAAGCATAGGCCACCCCCACCTGAGAACCGAAGACGACCAGAATAACCAAACCGACAATGACCCCGATGATCACCATCAAATATCGAAACACCGCCGCAATCACCGCAAAGGCAATAATCGCCCCGACTATCCAGGCAACAATCATCAACATTTCTTATCCTTTTTTGGATTAAACACTTCGGCCTTGTTCCTGTTTTCTATTCGGAAATCAACAACTAGAAGACACAGGCTGGACTGATTTATTGATTCACAACCACCGGATAGCTCGCCTCGCCCCACAGGGTATTCGGGCTATCCATCATGATTTCGATTACCGCCGGCACCAGTTCGCCCATGATATTCACGCAGTCGCGGATCTGGTCGCGGTTTACGCTGCTGTTCCAGGTGGCGCCGCCGTGGACCATCTGGTTGCGCAGGGTATAGATGCGGCTGAGTACGATGGCCAGCAGGCGCGGGGTGTCCTGCTGGGCCAGGGCATAGTTGGCAGCTTTTTTGGCGGATTCGAAGCTTTGCTTCCACTGGGCTTCGGTTTTCTGGCCTTTCTGGTGATCCCAGAAGCAGGAAAACACGTAGGGGTTATCCAGCAGCACGCGGATGGCACTGGGGTAAGCATCCCACACCAGCTTGTTCAGGCGGTGGTTGCTGTCCAGTGACTGGAGCTTTTCCAGGAAGGCATTGAAGGTGCGCTGTTCGCTGAGGCCTTCGCGATCATCGATTTCTGTGGCATAGGCGGCGTTGAAGGCGATCCACAGGAAGATGAAGCGACTATCCGGGTCGTCTTCCTGTTCGGCACGGTGGAGCCAGCTGAGGGCACGATGGACGCGCAGGCCCAGGTTGTCCGGGTAGCTGTCACGCTCCTGGCGTTGCCGGGCTTTGAGTGTGTTGTAGTTTATTCCCATCTTTCTCCCTTCCCCTAAATGACATCATTTTGATGTCAGCTAGCCATCCTGGCTCACTGTGAAGCTTGTTCATTTTTATTGTGAACAGTATCACACTCTCCCGAAAGTTCTAGTACCTTGCTGGTACTTTCTTGCTAATACCTTCATCAGGCAAGACTCTGATACCTACGGGAGTTTCGGCTCAACAGTGGGCGACTGGCGCCTCGACCGAATCACCTACAGCGGCTCCGTTATCTCGAACTGCCGAGCGTCCAGCTCCAGAGGCGCCTTGTCGTAACTGAATTCGAGCACCTGCTCCAAGTAGACCTCCATGAAATCTTGTATGGAACCCAGGGTTTCGTATTGATACACGTGCCGGAATTCATGGGAGAAGAGCTGAGCGGATTCGCAGCCTTTGACGATGTAGATAGAGTGACCGAAGGTGATGCCCATGACCTGTCCGCTGAACATCCCGACACTTTTGGCAATACGGTAGATTACCGGGTCTTCCCTGAAAGGGATTTCGTCAACCAACATCACTCGAATCCTGTTTGGGTCCTCCACTCCCACACTCCTTGCCATATCCGCGCCGGCATCATTCAGCTCTACGCCTTCGACCTGAATGAGGTCATGGTGTTTTTTAGCCCAGGCCGTGACACGAGGCAGAAATTCCCTGAGATTGTTCATGCTAGGCTCCCGAATTAGTGTTCAGGAGCGCCTGGGCCTGCCTGACCAGATCCGCATCTTTGCGGCCGAACACCAACTCCACGGCAGTAAAAGGGTCGGAGGCCGTTTTGCCTGTGCGGTACAGATCGAGAAAAACCGCCGGACTGACTTTTTCCAGCGGGATTGCCTCACCAATCCAAGCCATCATGTCGGCCTTGCAGGCTTCGCAGTACACCAGTGCGCGCCCCGCATTCGCCCCCTCCTCATAGAGAACGGTCACCAGACTCAGCCCTTCCCCGTTGCCGCAGCGGGAACAATTCACCATGTTGATTCGTCCTTGTTTGTTGAAGGCCGACAGGGTGTCCTGAACGGCCTTACGACTTCTTCTACGATACAGACAGAATATTTACCGAGTGCCGGCATGTCGATACTGGCTACATGAACATGTCGCTTTTCAGCATGTGTCGCGTTTTCGATCATATCGGGCTGCATTGGCTGCTATTTATGTCCTATCCATGCTCCCTCAATAACAACCGGGTCTGGATCATCGGCCAGAGAAGGTGCCCACGTCACGTCTCTCCATCTCTCTGCGTTGGGGTCGAAAGGGTTTGCAGGGTCCTGCCGCGGTCTCTTCCTGTTGTACATAAAGAAGACGATTTTCGCATTCATTAGACGACCGTAAAGTGCGGACGCTTCTGCTGTGCTCATCCGGTATTTCTCATTGAAAATCAGCTCATCACCATCAACGGGGGATTCTTCCCAGAATACCCACCAGTCATACTTGTAATGCGCAGGAACAGGGTGAATATTGTTGCCGTACATCCACCAGCACAACGACACATTGGACATTTTCTGATACCGCTCAATGTCAGCAAACCTGATGATCCTGCAAGGCGAACACTCGCTATCTTGCATACCTGCTTCTCCATTCATTAGCCCCTTCCCGGGGGACGACCCTGACCACTTCGGTCCAAACGGGTTTATGTAAGTTGATTCAGGGGCATTGCCGAACAAACAGGATCGACAGGTTGTCCGGCACCCCCGCCTCAATCACTGCTTGCCGCCATCGGTCTACCTGATCCGCTGCTGGCAGGTCGGCTTGATACAGTTCGCGGATCGTCCCATCGCCGATGGCATCATGCAGCCCATCGCTGCAGAGCAGCAGGCCGGCGCCTTCCTCCAATTCTGACGCCTGAAAATGCAGCGCAAAGCCGTACTCTTCGGCATCGGCCGTCAGGCAATGTGCCAGCCCTTGATACATCTGGGCGTATTCGACGCCTTCTTCGGGAATAACTTCTCCGCTGGCAATCAGCGCATTGAGGGTAGTGTGATCCTCGCTTAGCTGGCGGCATTCACTCTCAGGGCAGAAGAGATAAGCGCGGCTATCGCCCACGTTGACGATCTCGCAGCGGTTCTCGGTGACTCTGGCAGCCACCAGGGTTGTTGACGAGCCATGGGTGTCACCGCCAGCATATTTGTCTGCCAACTGATCCTGTATTTTGCGAACCTGCTTACCGGTAAGGCGTTCGTGGCTTCCAAAGCGTGACAAGGCCTCAACGACAAACCGGCTGGCCCGGGCGGGCCGGGTACTGGCCGCCACGCCGTCGGCCACGGCCAGTAACACGGGCGCTTCGCCAGTGTGACTGCGAACCTGGACATTACGGGTTTGCAGGATGCACTGCCCGGTCCAGATGGCGTCTTGCTGCTGACGGGAGGCGCCGCCGCTATGCTGGGTGTAGCCGATATCTAACATTGACTCTCCATCACAGTGGAATCAGGAAAATGTAAAGTGACAACGTCACTGCACTTAATGCAGTGACGTCATGAATCCAATGGGCTGTGAAGGCTGTTTTTTGTAGCGCAGGCAGTCGCGCAGCATATCGACCAAGCCACCCACATCCGGCGGCTCCCTGAGTACCCGGATGCGACGATAAATAGCAGCAAAGTCCCCAGGGGTGAGCATATCCATACCTTGCAGCATTTCTCGCTGAGCGTTTTGACTTGGCAGTTTGATGCTGTAGGCGTCTGCCAGATCCTTGAGCAATAATAGCGCCCCGCCCTCATCCAGGCAGTCAAAGCGCACAACAAAATCAAAACGACGCATGGCGGCTTCATCCACCCGCTCTAGCAGGTTGGTAGTGGCGACGAAGATGCCATTGAATTGCTCAAGGGACGCTAGGAACTGGTTGACGTGAGAAACTTCCCAGCTGCGCTGCGCGTTATGGCGGCTACTGATGAAGCTGTCAGCCTCATCAATTAACAGTACAGCGCCTTCCCGCTCGGCCTGCTCGAAGGCATGGGCGATGTGCTTTTCCGTACCCCCCACAAACATATCCAGCAGGTCTGATGCCTGGCGAACGATCAGCGGGCGCTGGATACGCTCGGCCAGCTCGCGACCCCAGGCTGTCTTGCCGGTACCTGGCGCACCATGCAGACAAAACCGCACCGACACCTCCGGGTTGATCTGGTCGATGAGACTCGCCACATCTTCAGAGGCGCGCAGGCACTCCCCTCGCCAGGGCAGCCCCTTATGCTTTTCCACTTTTAAACGCTCAGACACACCCATGGCCTGGAAGCGGGCATTGAGGTTATGTGTGACGAGGCTTTCTGTATCCCGCTTGTCGTCGGCGGCCAGACGGGAGAAGTGCAGGCTGCTATGCAGTACTGCGGGAGACAGCGATTCCAGTTTGATCGCTTGTTCCAGGAAACCTTCAGAGACCTGCTCACCGGCCATTGCCGCGCGGACTAGCCGTTCGCGTTGGGACGGCCCCGGGTTATCCATGTGCACCACATGGGTGAAGCGGCGCAGGAAAGCCGGGTCCATATCCACCCGGTTGGAAATCCAGATGGTCGGACGAGGGTTGTTTTCCAGCACACGGGTCATGCTGGATTTTTCTGTTTGCCGCCGGGATGGCATAAAGATACTGAACTGACTGTCGCAGAGACAATCCTCCGCTTCATCAAACACTGCCAAGGTGCGGGGATCGTGTGCGATGGCTCTCTGGCAGCCGTTATAGCGTCCCATGCGTCCTTTCACGGAGAGTGCGTCACCGTCACGATCTTCTTCCGGCACAAACGCCATACTCATCTGCAACGATTCACCGATCACTTTCGCCAGCTCGCTTTTCCCGGTTCCCGGTGGGCCATAGAAAAGCACATTGATGCCCTTTACTCCCTCCTGTACGGAGCGGGTCAGAAGCCGGGAGAGCATCGCGACTTCGTCCTTCAGCTCCGCATAGTCCTGCAGACCAAGATTGGCCTTGTCCGCTTCCCGATAAAACAAACTAATCAGGTGCGCGTCGGACGCATCCGGAACGTGCAGACTTTCGTGAAGTTCGTCCTCGATTTCGATCATGCAGGAAAGGTCCTTGCCGCGAAATCCTGACGCCATATTGACTCTAATTAACTGGGTGGTCCTTAGCACACCACTCGGTTTCAATGCGGCCTGGACATCCTTCTCCGGGATGTCAACGATACGCGCTAGGAGACTGGTTAACTGCCGCAAGGAGCTGCCTTTCACTAGGCAGCAAGCATTGTTCAGCAGTTCACTCGAATCCTTGTAACAAGCAAACACCAGTAGCCGACGCTCCGCTTCCGTCAACGACAGTCTCTGCCCCAGCTTGACCACGTTCTGATAGAGGTCCTCATCCGCCAGTAGTGCTTCCAGCGGCTGCTCACCAATTACCCTTTCCAGAGCCTGAGGCGGACGACGCAAACGGGCCTCACGGGAGGGAAGAAAGCCGAGCAACTCAAGAATCTCATCGTTCTCAAATCGCTTCTCATGCCGACACCAGCCAGCACGCCATGCCGAGGAATACAAGAGGATCCGGGCAACCCAGTGACGAATCAGCGAGGCGCTTTCCATGGCCCCAGCCTGCGTTGCGGAACCATTATCCATTTTGACATCCATCCCCTTCCTCCTGACTCTGACAATTTTACTATCTCTATAATAACCGCCAGTCACGTCAGTTTTTGTCGCACCCTAAACAATAATGGAAGAAAGCATAGGAACCGAGACAGTCATGAAAAAGGAAAAAGCGATACAGGCCCTTCAACGGAGAACGAGCCTGACAGACAGTATCTGTAACAACGCCATCATGGCTGCTTGCGCACTGGAGTAGCGTTATTCCGGTCATACGCCGCCGTGGCAAACAGACTATCCGCCCTTTGAGTTCTGCATGGATATGGATGCCCTGAGAGAGACCGTACTCACCCATAGCGGACGGTTTATTGACGTTGCAGGCTGGTTAACTAATTCATGACTTCAAGCCTCTGGATGAGATTGCTGCTATCAGGCATGAGGAGAAAGATATGCCAGAGCACAAGCAAAGCAGTCCGCTTTATCTCCTTGCCATTGAAATGCGAAATCCCTGGGTGGTTGTTGCCGAGGCTCAGCTGGATATTGAAGAAAACCGAGGAGAAGACATGCGATCTTTCCTCGGGTATGTACTCTATCAATGGCCTTCCATCTTCCCGTTTCAGGATCAGCTATTGGATCGCACTCTTTTATCTATCAGGACTCTGCAAAACAACCTTGACCATCACGCCTGTGGGTGACCCGAAGAAATCGATGAGATAGAAAAACTTCCGGAGCCAACACCCTGGAAAAACAGCTGCCAGCCATCAAACAGTACCCTTTTAGCCTATAAAGAAATTCGCTACGGGTAATGATTCGCCGCTCTTTTTAGCTCCTGAGAGATATCCTTTCTGATTTTGGCGGGTTTCAGCACTTCTACATTGGCACCCAACCCTAGGATCCACCACTTCAGCTCTTCAGTATTCTGTACCTGCACACGTAGCTCTGTTACGCCAGGCTCGATTTCCTTCAGGCTCTGAGTTTCATTGACCGGGGTTTCGTATAGGTGATCGGCAGCCCGTCCGTAGAGTCGCATCACCAGGTTGATGCTATCTCCATAGGGAAGATTCATGTTCCCTTCCTGTAGGTAGGCATCCAGATCGAATGTCGAGGCACCTTCAACCTCATCATCGAGAACATGTACTTTGCGTAACCGGTGCAGCGCAAGGTGACGGTAATCCTTGTAGTTCCAGAAGCGTACCACCAGGTAGCGCACGGCGCCTCGGTCCACCAGGGCATAGGGATGCACCAAATGAGGCTCATCCTTATCCTTGTACCAGATATTCATCTGCCGATTACGGTACAGGGCGTCATAGACCTGATCCGCAATGCCTGCTGACACTCGGGCCGGCTCCAAATGAAAACCTCGGGGGACATACGCCACCTTGTCCGACCAGTAGCGCTTACCCATGGGGCGATGGCGCTCAAACCATTTCCTTGCCTCGTTGAATACTGGCTCCAGCTTGTCCAGCACGTCCTTGGCCATAAGTGGCGTCAGGTAGCGCGCCACCAAATCCCAAGTCGCTGCCATCTGTGCGTCCATGCCCGGAATGGACAGGTTTTGTTTCTGAGCAACTGACCAACCATAAGGCATTGCTTTGTCATCACACTGAACCAGCGCCCCAAAAGCCTGGGATTCAGACAACTCCTTGAGATAGCGCTCAATGGAGCGACGTGTAATGTCATGCCCTTCACTGGTTAACCGCTGGTGGATCTCATTGCTGGTGATCTTATGCGGCGACCTTGGCAAGGCCTGCAGCAAGGCAATCACACGGTAGGTCTTATTACTAATGCTGGCGCTACCGGCCATTCGTGACTCCTGGTTATTGTCTTTTTAATCCTATCTATAATTACGACAGAAGCAGACACACACATCAAGATAATGCCTCTTACCGGCAGGTAATTCGGTGGCACATTAATAAAATGGAGCAAACATTATAGGGAGCAATTTTTTCAGGTTGGGGGGTGCCAGCTACATCTTCGCAGCACTAGCACTGGCCGTGGCTATTTTCGCCACCATTGCCAGCGCTAGTGCGTGGCTAACAGGTGTCGAGGAAGGTATACAACAGCCTGAAATCGACATGGAGGGCTATCGGGAATACGTTAATCACGAGGCTGAAAGTGACGAACCAGTGGTGCTCGATGAGATGAACAGGAATGAGCAGGCAGAAGAGAAAGCGCCATTCAGGAACGCATCAATAACTTGGCGGTTCTGATCAATAAAAAGCACAGATGCTGTCTCCGCCTCCCCGATCTGGCCAACTGCGCTATTGACCACCTAAATCACTCCCTCGACGGATACCAAGACCAGTAGCCGCACCGGGACAGTATTTGTCCCACGCCCTCCTTATACTCTCTCCCATCAACTACTGCTGGAGAGTTTATGGAAAAGTCCATTATTGATGTAAGCACTGAAAATGATGAAGTTAAATTTCCTGAAATTGCCTATTTCGTTTCGTTGAGGGAAGAGGAAGTCCGTAAGGCTAGCGAATCGCTAGGGGTTACGGATGAGGTTAATGACCCGGTTCTGTTTGTTGCACATGTCGCCTTGATGATCGGAGAAACAACCAGGAAAAAAGGGACACTCAAGTTTGAACATTTTATTCCCGAGTTTGCCAAATTGCTGGACTTATACGGTCCCTCCCCGATGGGTTTTGAAGCATTTATTAAACTGGGTAAGCATTGCTTTTCGGGTAAACGCGGCGATTTAGTCCGCGAATTGGCAAAACGCCACAAGGAATCAGCCACCGATCATTTGCAGGGGCGCTTTCTCTCCATGAAGGGCGTTACGCCCTCATAGCCGCCACCCGGGGAGGCTCACGCCGCCCATTGCCATTTGGAGGCTAACAGAACCCTGAGCAGTTCAGCCGGGCCCATCACTGCCTTCAATCAGGTATTCCCGCATCAATTTGGCTATCAGCCAATGCATCACTAACACATATATCGAATTCAACTGGCCACCCAGAGTGATGCCAGCAAACCGCTTTTGGTCATTTCAAGCCATGGCGACTAACGAATGCATGCACAGGAGCACATATGATCCGAAATAGTGAAACCCATCCACTGCGAATCGACAGCTTTTCTCTCTGGAACGGTAAGGTTGGTCTGACCCTCTGCCCCGGCAAGCGACAGGCAGTCTCCACGACTGGTTCCTGGGACAGAGATCTGAACTCGGATTTGTCAACTATCGAGGATTGGTCAGCAGACAGTGTTCTTTCACTGCTTGAAGGCCATGAAATGGATTATCTCCATGTTCCAGAGCTTCCGGAAAAAATGCCGGAAGTCTGTCTTAACTGGCTGCATATGCCCATCGTTGACCAGATGGCCCCGGAAGCTGCCTTCATGAAACGGTGGCGTTACGTGCGCTTGGTACTGGCCCACCAGCTCATGCAGGGAAAGCAGGTGCTTCTGCATTGCATGGGCGGGTTGGGTCGAGCAGGAACCGTTGCCGCCATGCTGTGTATTGACGCCGGGATGCCGGCCTGGGATGCCATCCGAGCTGTCCGCGCCGCGCGCAGTCAGAGTGCGATTGAGACCCGCGAGCAAGAAGCCTTTCTGGAATCTTATACTCCGGAGTTTTTGCTCACACCTGAAAACGTCCGCTCTGCACTGACCCTCTGGGCCGGCGCAGCCGGGGATGCTTTGGGCTACCCCGTTGAATTTGAGGATTCCGAGTGGATTTATCGCCATTACGGCAGCCAGGGGATCCACCCCGCAAATTTCACAGGCAGACCCCGAATTTCCGATGACACACAGATGAGCCTTTATGCGCTGGCAGGACTGGCGGACCACGGCACCAGAGGCAACATCTCCGCATTGCGCAAAGCCTGGCTGCACTGGTACGAAGGCCAGACTTCGTTAATTCCTACAGCGACATCTCCTGCACTTCGGCGACTACAAATTGACCGTGTGGTGAATCAATCTCGCGCACCAGGCAACACCTGTATTAGTTCGCTTCGTAGCGGGGCACAAGGCAGTGTGAAGAACAGAAAGAATCAATCAAAAGGCACAGGCGCAGTAATGCGCATTGCCCCAATCGCTTTCCTGAACGACCTTGATGAGCAAGAAAAAGTGGTGCTAGCCATGGAATCTGCAGCCCTGACACATGGCCATGACTATGGCATCGGGGTCACCGCTCTGTTTACCGCCTTGCTATCGCGCAAAATCCACCGCAAGAGAGAGCAGGGAGCAATGGCGGCATTACACGATTACCCCGAGTTAACGGCACTGCTTCCGCAAATCCCCATTTTTATTGATCCAATGAGCACAGAACCGCCCAAGGGGGAAGGTTGGGTTGCTGAAGAAGCTCTTGAGTTTGCTCTCTATTATGCCTCGATGCCCAGCAGTATCCCCCTATCTGACGTAATGGCTATGTCAGCGTCCCACGGTGGTGATTCAGACACCACAGCATCATTGACGGCCCAGTTGGCGGCAACCAGTCACCCCTACGACAGCAGTCTGGTTAATTTTATCTTGCAGCTTGATGCCTACGACGCGATTGCCGACACCCTTACCGCTTTCTTTCGTCAATAACATGGCGGGACATTGTTTGTCCCTCAGCCCAGTAATAATGCAACCCAACCAAGGAGGTACTATGGAGACAACGGCGAAGAAAAAACGAATCACACACCAGCAAACGGCTAGAAACATCATCGACCTTTGGGTTGCCAGAACACTTTCTTCGCCGGGTGTTTGGGAGCAATGTATTTGCCCATTTTCTGAGCGATTTGAAAAACCTTTGACCCTAGATCAACTGGACATCAATAGCCCCGACATACAAAAGCGAAAAACGCTCCATCCTACCATCAAGAAGATTTCTCAAAGTGGTGATGTCTCGTCGCTATTGAAAAAAGACCGTGCCTATATCGCCTTTAGTACGCTTTCTGAAAGTATCGGCCTAAATGAAAACGAGGTACGCACGCTCACTCTTATCTATCACAACGATACCAATATGGTTGTGGAAGATATTGTCGAAATTTCACAAAGGTTTATTCCGGAAAAGCAATATATTCCTTTTTTTCTCGATATTAGCAAGGAAGAATTTAGGCACTGCCTCCGGCGCAACGGCTTGCTTCGCAAGGCGAAGCTCATAAAAGTTTTCTCACACATGACCAAAAGAAACATCGTCAAATCGGCCAGTCTGGACGAGCAACTCATGGAAGTCATGGCGTCACCTTGTGAGGAAGACATTTCGCTAAGCGACCTTTTCTATCAGATTTCCTGCCAATCAACACTGGAGGAATCCGATTATTCGCATGCCGAGAAAGACTATCGTATCGCCCAAGCCATCATCAATGATGCTATTGCACAACAGAAAAAGGGGGTAAACATTCTTGTTTATGGCCCCCCTGGAACGGGAAAAACCCAACTCGCACACCTTGTGAGTAAATCACTGGGCGCGAAATTGGCTGTCATTCCCCAGCTGGACAATGATGGGAGTGCCATCTCTCCACATCGTAGATTAGGCCGCTTTCATGCTTGCCAGATGGCCTTGTCGAACAAGGAAGAAAGCATCGTTCTATTTGATGAAGTAGAAGACGTCATCATTCCTTCACCTTTTCATTCTGACAACATCCCGAAAGGCGCCCTTGTTCATACGCTGGAAGATAACGGTACACCTTCGATATGGATCACCAACAAGAACCAGGGGATTGATCCGGCGATTCAACGTCGGTTTGCGCACATTATCCATCTAGACACACCGGGCAAGTCACAGCGCAGCAAGATTATTGATGACAGTCTGCAGGGAACCCCGGTTTCAAACCGATTCCGTGAATTGCTGGCTGAGATCGACGATCTCCCTCCTTCCATCATCGCAACCCTGCCTTATCTGGCTAAGGTATCCTTGAAGTCCGGCTTTGATGCAGAAGAGACGCTGGCACATGCGCTGAATACCCGGCTCGAGAATCTTGGCAGCCGGAACCGGCTTGATATGACCGACAAATCCACACTTTCCTGGCAGCCGGAATGCCTGCAGGCAAGCATGGATGTCAACGCCATCATGGGTGAGTTAAGCCCATATGCGGATGCCCGATTTTGTCTTTCTGGTCCGCCTGGAACAGGTAAAAAGAGTTGGGCTCGACAGATTGCCATAAAACTGGAAAGGCCCTTGATGTCGGTCCAGGCCAGTAGTCTGCTATCGCCTTATGTCGGGGAAACGGAAAGAAACATTGCCAAGATATTCCAGCAAGCAGAAAGGGACAATGCGGTGCTGCTGGTGGATGAAATAGACAGCTTCCTGAGCAACCGGGAGCATGCCAGACAGAACTGGGAAATCAGCCATGTCAACCAATTCCTGACATCACTGGAGCGCCATCGGGGTATTTTTCTTGCGACGACCAACTTAAAATCAAGAATGGATCCAGCCTCGGCACGGCGTTTTGATTTTCACATCCATTTTGACTACCTCAATCATAACGGCATCATCCTACTGCTCGAAGAACTGGCCAAAATTCATGGCATCGCCCTTCCAGACCATGAGCAACTGAAAGCGTCCCTGCAATGTCTCAATCAGCTCACCCCTGGTGATTTCTCAGTTATCGATCGAAGCATCAGGGTCCGTCAGAAGCCGCCAAAATCTGAGGATGTGATTGTGCGCCTCAAAGAAATCAATGATGCAAAATCTGAAACTAGGCAACCCATTGGTTTTATTCATTGACGAACTACATGACAGTAATCCATAAATAGGACACAAAATTTTTTACTTTGAGGGGCATATGCTGTCCCTTTTCTCCATCCACACCCAAACCTTGTTAAATAGCTTATGCCCAAGCTTAGCGCCAAAGAGACTCTTCACCGCCATCATGATGAAGAGCAGTTTCTGCTCCGCGAACTGGATAACGCGCCGGATATGACTCTTGGCATGTCGGACATTCGTGTTCGATTGCTGTCACTGCAGTCCATAGCAGAAATCAAGCCGGAAGCGCAGAAGAAGCGTGTTCAACGACTGATTGCACGGCTTGAAGATGCGGGCCTGATTGTCCGTTTAGGTCGACTCCAGCAAGAAATAATCGAAGGTGCCGGCGAGCGGACCTACTACATTCGTCGAATTCATGATCGGACATCCTTTATGCAGATGGCCTCTCTTCTAGATATTCAGGGAGAGAGTCAGGCAGCCATGGCTGCCACGCTTCTGCTCGCCTCCAACACATTGAAACAGCAACTACCCAGCCAGTATTATGAGAAATTACAGCCTATACTGAATTATGCTGAGGAGGTTCTTAAGAAACTCCAGACCAAGAGCCAATCATCAGGGTTCCAAAGCTGGGATGCAGCAGCCTTGGTCGGCGCCCTGCATGTTACCCAGAAAGGCATTCAATTACGGCCAGGCCCAAAAACACTTGATGCCCTGAATGGTGCTGAAAGCATCATGGATCAGCTTCAAGCTGCTATCGCCCAACACAAAAGCATTCACTTCAGTTATCTCGGAAAACGCAGGAAACAGCGTAAACATTATGAAGCTGGCCCTTTGGGCATCGTTTTCCGTTCGCCAAAGGTTTATCTTGTTGGCGCTGTGATACACCCTGAGGATAGCCCCCAATCTGTTCGGGCATGGTCACTGGATAGAATATCAAACCTGACCATCACAAGCGGCCGCTTCTCCCGGCCAGATGACTTTGTTCTGGTGGACTATGTGGAACAGGAATCGAATCTCGAATCCTTGTGGGATCCCACCAGGCCCGACCCTGTAAGCATTTCCTTTCGAGTACTTCCCAGCCCTATTCCAGGGCACGGTGAGGGTTTAATAACAGACGAGTTTCTGGATCTAACCCTCGAGGGGCAACAGCAGCAGCCCAGGCAGCATAAGGATAAAAGCCTGACCGTCCAGCTTCGCCGAAAGGATACAATCGAATTCAGGCGCTGGCTCAAAGGCTATGGTGATGCGATCACGAATGTCAGGGGGCTCCCGAGATGGGAGGGCTAGCATAGACGGCGTCATGCAGGTACAGGTCGCGTTACGGGAATCTCACTCTGCTTCGGGAACGCGATACTTTTCATCGTTTAAGGGCCTGAATGCTCAATTTTGTCCCTTTTTTTATAATGCAGCGCACAGCCAAAATGGATTTCGCCATCTGCCCAGAACTCATATCAAGCCCCATCCCCCCAAAGCAGAGGGACACTTTTCTCGCTGAGCAGCCAGCACAGTCAGGAGCAGGAGAAACCTAATCTCTACGAGGGACATTATCTGTCCCAGCAAGGATGTTTAATAGGCCTTCCACAACAAACGGAGAGCCTATGCAGAAGATTCTTGATATTTATGAAACAGTAAAGGTTGATCCCAAAAAAACCTATATCCGTAGTTATCCGGCTTTGCTTGAACATTTCCAAGAATCACACCAAAAACTTAAACCGGCCACGCTAACAGTATTGATGCACACCGTTTATGCTTGGATGCCAACAATATTAAACATTCATGCTGATGATGAACAATTGAGTGAAGCCTGCCATATTCTCTATCAGGCTAGGTACCGAATACTGGATATAAAAGAGCTCGAGAAACTGGCCAGCTGCACCAATAATTCCATGGTTGGGGCGTCAAAATTGCTTCATTTCTTTAACCCGGAATTGTTTCCCATCTGGGATTCAAAAGTGTACCGTTTTATCCACAAGGGAACTCCAAAAGAGTCCCCTCATGCATATCGAGTCAATAATTGCCGACTCTACCTTGAGTACCAGGTACATGTTCTGGAAACCAGCATGGATTGCCGCGTGCCGGGGCTGGTACGCCATATTTCCACTTTATGTGGGTATCCGGTTTCACCGGTAAGAGCCATTGAGATGGTCATGTTCCTGCTCTCCGAGGATGAGCTTGATGAGCCTCTGTCAGCCGCATAGACTTTTGCATATTGAATACTCGCTTTTTTCGCCTTTACGATTATCAACAGACCCCTGCCATCAAATTCAGGCCACAACTCACTCTTGAGTGTTCATTTTTTCGCCTGATTTCCGCGTTTTGGCGGCAATCAGGCGCACTGCCCCTAGGGCAGCAGCACTCGTTTCACCCTCAACAGATTGTGCAATCCCGCCAGGAGATAGAGCCGGTTGGTATTCTTCGCCAGACCCCGGTAGCGAACCTTACTGTAGCTGAACATGCCTTTTATCACTCGGAAGGGGTATTCCACTCTCGCGCGCACGCTGGCTTTGATGGTTGCACAGTCTTTACCTCCTTCGACATCGAGGAACATTTTCCTGGGCGCTCAGCGATAAAAGACTTCACCTTACGGTTCTTTTACTCTTCGCGTTTCTCGATACCCCAATAGCCCGCGTGTTCCCAGACTCGTTTCTCTTAGCCGTGCAGAAGCTGCATCTGATACAGCCAGGTCATGCTCATTGGCAAAATGATGAGGAGCATGCCCCCTGAGCCTTCTACGGGAGAAACTGATCCAAATTCATAAGAAACACTTCCCACCGAGTCTTGCGCTTCTTGTTTTCATATTCGGCTTCGGCAAAGGCCATCTAGATCATGGCCTTTCCGCCATTTGGCTGATATAAAGTCCTGATTATGGAAAATTCAGAAAGTTTTCAGTGGCTCCCTAGATTTTAACCGACGTAAGTTTAACTCGCGGAGACTAGCGGGGTGAGAGTGGCTATTATAAGTCAACCAAAGAACAACAGAAACAATTCTTAAATAACATTATTCATCACGCACTTTTCTTTAGAAACAAGGAAATATAATTCAATGAAAATAGAAAGCATCCAAGATGCCAGAAGCAAGTACTCATACCCACCGGCCCATGTCTTAAACAACGGCGAATCACTCCAATTCGACACCCTGAAATTTGTCCGCCCCGGCCATACCGAAACAATGACAAGCTCAATGAAGCTGGATGAGTATCATCGAAAACTTCTTGACAGCAAAAGTCATGAAGATATTCGACTTGGAATAGCTTCTGTTCAGTATTGGGGGAGAGCGTTTGTAAAAGGCCGCTCAAACCATAATCAAGCCGCAACAAGAGTAGGCTGGCTATTCCACGGAAATAGAAGATCCAGTAAAACCTTCTTTAATGAAGTCTCGGTTAATGCGGTGAAATCAGCCATCAATCATGCGAATTCCGGAAATTATGATGATGCATATTGGTCTATAAGAGAAGTGCCACATTTTGGAGTATCTTTCGGCAGCAAACTCCTTGCCTTTTGCAACCCTGAAAATATTGGGATATATGACTCTCACATATCAAGATATGTTAGTGAAAAAAGCGAATTCATAAGGTCAACTTTTAAAATTCATGACTCACTGGAGGACTTCACACTTAAGTATCCTACCCGATTTTCAAAACAGGACGCGCCAAGATTTGGTAATTACTGTGAAATGCTCTCGCTTATAGCCAAAAAAATGAATCAAGAGGGGCTGAAGTGGAGAGACTGGGATAATTCAGAAAGAAACTGGAGAGCCGTCGATGCCGAGCGAGCTCTTTTTGTTCTAGCACAAAGTTAGGTTTCGCCTTAAGGGAGGGGTAAAAAATTCTGTGTAACCGCCCAAGCCCATTTGCTACTGGTAATCGGCAAGCCGGACACCGAACTCAATCATAAATCGGTTCAGGGCGGGCTTCCAATTTCTGATTGGCATCGTCCACTTTTTTGATGCCGCTTGCATGGCCAGATAGACGACCTTCATGGCCGAGTCACCTGTCGGAAAGTTTTTCCTTTGCTTGGTTGCCTTGCGTGGCACGCTATTCGGCGACTCTATCGCATTGGTGGTATAGATCACTTTGCGGATGGCCTTAGGGTAGTCAAACAGAGTGATCTCGTTTGGCCAGCGGGTATGCCAGGACTTGCTGATTTACAGGTGTTTCTCGTCCCAGAGCATGAAAGCGCTTCAATCTCGTCCGATGCAACTGCCTCTGTGTGTGGCCAACTAATACCGAAAATGATTTAGGTTTTCTGCCGCCACAGCGCAAACGAGCCCACCTTCCATTGCTTTACCTCTCATTTATTATTAGCCCCGCTTTTACCAAACGCGGGCTTTAACTCATGCGAAATAGCATCCTCGATAATTTGAATTACCTCTGGTCTCTCTTCATAGGTCTTGATCGTGATTCTTACCTTTCCGGTGAACCAATGAGAAAGATGTAGGGCGTAGGTTCCTTTGGGGCCATCGCCAAGATGCTGCTTAATCCGCTTCTTGATCCCTGTTACTGAAGAACCTACATAAAGAACCGGGGAAGGCTGATTCAGTTTTGGACAAGCCCGATCCGACATTTTCTTGTACGCCGACATGGCCTGAAATGTGGCCTCACAATCCCCGCCATCCTCCTCGATAATGTAAATCGCTCTTTCTATACTTTTCAGCTGCTCCAGATCTTCAAGCACAAATTCCCGAACAGGTTGCGCATCTCTCGCTCGCTCCACATTTTCGATCATAGAATCATAGTAACTCACAGACACCTCCTAAACGCCTTCACCACCACCCGCTCAAACGCTCACCCTTTGGAGAACCCTTTTCTTCCTGATACATATTGAGCGGCCATGCAGAACATCATAGAGTTACTGAGCGACACTTTTCGTCCCACGGAGGAAGCGTTTGATGGACACCAAGAAGCCACCGCCGACCAAAGAAATTGAAACCTTCTTTCGCAGACTCGAGATTCTACGCTTTTTGCAGAGCAAGCGAGCCCCGCAGCCTGAACAGGCAATACGACACCATCTTGACCGTCAGGGGTGTTTTAGGATCAAGAACCCGGACGATAGTCGCGAGGTACCGGCCAAAAAAAAAGCCGTACAACGAGACCTCACAGCCCTGTGGGAATGTAGTCGCTACAATCAGGACATCGACAAGATCCTTGAACCAGCACAGGACACCTTCATCATAAGGGAGGGAACCCAGCATAGTGGATACACCTACAAGATCGGTCCGGACTCTATGGGCTCACTGCCAGGCCCACCCACTACCGCCCAAGCTCTCGCCTTGACCATCACGCACAAGTTCTTAGGTGATTTCATCCATTCTGATCATTTCGAGGAAATCCACCCGCAATTATTACTGGCCCGGCAGACCCTTGAGAAAAAGGCCAATCCGCTGGAAAACTGGGCAGCAGTCCCCAAAAGGCTTGCCATTCTTCAACGTGGCCACCCGCTTTTCCCCTCTTCTGGCCAAAATGAGGAATGGCTTGATGTCATTTACAAAGCGATCGCCGAAAACCGGTGTATTGAAGGGAAGTACCAGGGGCTGAAGGGGGAGCATACCGTGCAACTTTCTCCGCTTGGTGTGGTCTTCCGCCTGCCCAAGGAATACCTGATTGGTATCAAGCGAGGAGATAACAAGCAGCTCAAGCGACAGTTTCTTATCCAGCGTTTTGTTACTCTAGAAGTGTCCGGGCACAAGTCCGAAGCCCCTAAAGACTTCAATCTAGCATCCTGGCTGAATGATGGAGGCATGGATGTGGCGGTATTTGGCAACAACGAGAAGGAACCGCCCCGATTTGATGTTCGATTACGCATCTTTGCGCCTGGGTCAGGAACTGCCGACAACATGATTCGAGACATGGAAGAATCCCGATTGGCTGAGAATCAGATTGGACCCACCCTCCAGGACGACGGCACTTGGCTCGTCACCTTGCCAGACCGGGTCATCACCCATCAGCTTATTGAGTGGGTGTTAGGCAGAGGCCCCAGGGTACAAGTGCTATCCCCGCCCGATCTTGAAAACAGGGTGATTAAGCACCTTAATCAGTCTTTATCTCTTTACTCAAGTCAGTAATTAGTTGACCACTACAGGTGACAGTTGTTTAACGCTGAATTACAGGAACCGAAATTACCCCACCATCTGGATTGGATCGCGCGCCTCCATCTCCAAAGTTTCGCCTGTCCAAACAGCTTCCGATGAAGCCAACCGCCAGCTATCCCCCTGGCTCCAGTGCTTCCGGACAATCTCTTCTATAACGTCGGCCACGAACACTTTATCACCCGGATTTAGTTCTGGTGGGATCATATAGGCTGCCAGAGGTGATGGATGGCGCTCATCATCATGTCTGATCATGATTGCAGAAACACCATTCCCGGATCCGCTCAAAGACCCTCTCATTCTTCTAAAGTCACTCTGATAATGAACTTCGTTATCTGTTGAGCAATAGCTTACAAACAGCTTCTTTCCGACTTCTCCCTTGTAATCTGCGGCAACAAATAGCGGCCGACAACCACGCTGAACTCCATCTTCAATCGCTGCCAGTGAGCGTGCAGTTTGAATAATTCGCAAACCCTTCTGAGTTACACCATGATAACCGCACTCCCAATCACTCTCTTCACTAGTAGCTTTATTGATGGTCAGCTCAGGGTGAGTATCACTGAGATGCAGACAGATTTCCGGGTTCAGCTGTACCATTGCGGATATCTGGGACTCGCTAAATTTGTTGGCGTTGACAACACACTTCTGGCACGAGCCACAGTATTTCTTCAGGTAGTCCGCAGGCTTGCCACGCATTCGCTCTTTCCACTCAATCCATGCAGGCTGGTCGTTTTCTTCCGGCTCCTGATCAGACTGCGCGAGCATGAAAAACCGAATATCTTCCTCACCTTTAAGTGCCAGCTGATCGTCTATCTTCAGGGACTCATCCCACTTGTCAGGCATTGGCATGAGCTCGTCCCACTTTTTTTCGAGCGGACAGCTTATGACCTTGATCAGGCCACCATCATTGGTTTCAAGTCGTTTTGTTGATGGGTCATACTGCATGTTCAACTCCATGATCCAATCGCGCCACCTGCGAAGTTCTTACCGCGATTTCTTCGCTTAGCGCACCACCCATGTGTAGTTATCTGTGGTAAGCGGCCCACCATCCCATCTGTAGGCAACTAGCTTGCCCTTGTTCGCACTGACAACGCTGTAATCTAGGCAGGCGATATTTTCCGCCAATGGTTCCGGTGTGCCGGTCAGCCAGTAGTGCCCCACAAATACCGGTTTGTGATTGTCATAGCCTGGCAGGATATCGCCGGGCACCGGCTGGTGAGGGATTCGTTCGATCACCTCCGGCGGCACCATGGCTAGGTCTCGGTAGGTGTGTGAGTGCTGCAACCACCAGCGGGTGCGGATATCCTTGCGGGGGTGTCCATCCTTGTCGTGAAAACCATTGCCTTCCGGTAACGGAATCTCGAGTCCTTTCAACAAGGTTTCAACGGCGCGGTAAACCCGATGACCTTTCCTGCTGGCCGGATACCATGCCTCTTCCTTGAGACAGTTATTCCCGTCCAGCCACGGTTTCAGTTCTTCAATGTATTTAGGGTGCCAGCAGGCATGTACCGCGCGCAGGTCTGGCAGGTCCAGGTAGACGGGCAGTGTCATGAACCAGGCAATAATGTCGTCATGTAGCTCCGATCCTTCACCTACCTGCTCCAGAAATTCACGGTGTTGGTGGCGGTTCTTGGCATTGTGCGCACGAAGTGCCTCACCATCCTTGTCAGGATTGGGGCTTGCCCAGGCCACCGCGTTGAATTCGTGGTTTCCCATGATGGCGAGAGCATGCCCTGCCTGCTGCATGGCTCGCACAATGCTTACCACTTCTACCTGCTGAGGGCCGCGATCGATGTAATCGCCGAGAAACAGAGCCTTGCGATCTGGATGCTGCCAGGCACCTTCTATTTCGCTGTAGCCCAGCCTGCGCAGTAACTGCTTCAGTGGCTCAGCAAAACCATGAATGTCACCAATGATGTCATACATCTCATCCCCTTCTTTCACGGTCTTCTTGCATCAGCGGAGCGAGCAACTGCTGCTATTGGAAACGGGCCCCTCTCGCTCGCCGATGACGTCTCCATTGACGTCCAACAGAATGGCCTTGTCGATGCTATTGAAGAACCAGTATTGCTGAATCTTCCCCCACATCGGCAACTCGCCCCCCGTGTCGGCCATATGCTCGCGGATGCGCTGACGAACTTCGTCTATTTGCAGGTGCATTGGCAAACTCAGGAATGCTGATTGAAAATAAAGATGCCTAAATTGCTCCATGGCCGCCATCGCGAATATTGGCTGGTTTTTTCTAGTGAAGCCGGTATCAACCCAGAGATAGGGTTTGAAAGCGGCGATCCGATCCTTATGCGCTTTGATAGTGATGTTGATCACTGTGTCGACCGTCTGCGCGTCCACCTCCATCACAGAGCAGAATGAACGAAAGAACTCCTCATCGCTATGGCGCGAGTCATGAACCCCGTCAAGCAGCCCCCAGTCCGGGTCATTCAAGACTCGATCCAGGCGAGAGAGATGGCTCGGATCGGGGTGGGAATAGCCCATCTTTTTCAGGATTTCCGCACGCTTGCGTTTCGGTGCACTGTGCAACAATCGACCTTTCAGTTTTGCTACCATGTCTCTTTCTCTCCATTGACTCTTCATGCTTTCGTCATTCTTTCCTGTAGCGCCATCCTGGCAGGGGCTATGTCACTCCCCTCAATCAGCGCCTCACCGAAATAATCAACCAGAACATTCATCAGCGCAGCCTGCAGCGGCATCCCTTCGCACAATAGAGAATCAAGCGATCTGGCCACGCCATCGTATTCATCCGTGCAGACATTCTCTCTACAACAAGTCCCCATGGGATCGGTGTCATAAAGCACTCGGGAATAGGCCTTCCAGCCATTCTGTTTTCTCATGACATTCCCCTTCAGTTAGCCCTCTGGAAATTAAAGGTGCCGTCCAGCTCGTCAGCTGATAAGGGAACCGAGCTGTCAGTCGTCTTGCCACTCGGCAATACAGCTTTCTGCGACGATCAGCGAGTGCTGCAATGGTGAAATAGGGCGGGCGTTCATTACCGATCCATTTCAACAGGTATCGCCAGGGCTGCCGCAACACCGTCACCGGAAATCGTGAACCTCCAATATCCGCAGTCACTGCTGGTACGTGCCCCCAATCGAAGGGATCTGGTTCTGGCTGGAAAGTGGGGGAGGCTCCGCCCGTGATGGCCGGCGTCACCTCGTTAGTGGCGCTGATCTGAAATTCGTAAACCAGATTGTCCACGGTGTAAGTCTGTCGCATGATTTCCTCCTGAAATCTGCAGGCATTGCCAGAACAGGCAGTGCTAGCGGTAGCCTCCTTGCTACTGATCACTTTCTCCTTGTGACACACCAAGGATATGTATTTAATATAATCGTGTCGATACTGATTACATGAACACGTCGCCTTTTAACGCATATCGCTTTTTGGATCACTTATGGCTCGCACTGCAGGAAAAAACGCCGCCGACTGGCCGCTGCGCTGGGATCTGTTATTACGCTACAGACTGATCGAGGTGATCGCCCTCTGGGAAGGGAGACTGACGACCAACCACCTTCAGCGGGCATTCGGTATTGGCAGGCAGCAGGCTAGCAAGGACATTAACCACTATCTTGCTGAATATGCTCCGGGCAACCTGGTTTACGACCGCTCCCTGAAAGGCTACAAACCCGCCAGCACCTTCAAGCCCGTATTCACACGGGGCTTGGCGGATGAATACCTGCAGATGATGCATTCCCGGGAGGATCTCAGTTGTGCCTTTGAGGCCCTGGATGTGCGCGAGCTCAATACCGAAGTGCTGCTTCCTCCTTCTCGTGACCTACGCCCGAGTGTGTTGCGCCCGATTCTTCAGGCCTGCCGGGATAAACTCCGCGTGGAGATCCAGTACGCATCCTTGAGTAACCCTGAGCCTGAGTACCGCGTTATCCAACCCCACACCGTGGTACACAGTGGCATGCGCTGGCATGTCCGCGGCTGGTGCGAGAAGAGTAGCGACTACCGGGATTTCGTATTAAGCCGGATTCAGGATGAACCCGAACTGACCCTTCCAGGTGAGCACCACGCTGAACAGGATGATGCCTGGCAAGAGCGGCTCACGCTGCAGGTCACCCCGGACCCTCGCCTATCTCCGACTCAGCAGGCAGTGATTACGCTGGATTACGGCATGACCGATGGCGCGCTGACCATTGAGTGCCGAGCCGCCATGGCCAATTACATTGTGCAGCTGCTTAGACTGGATGGGCCGGAGCACCGAGACCCCGAGGCCCAGCAGGTGGTGCTGGCCAACAGGGATGAGGTCAAAGGGTGGCTTTGGGGGGCTGGCTAACCGCCAGCCCGCATGCCCTCCTCTTCTAACCGCTGATCCCGCTTGGCAATCTGCTCGATCACCCACTCCTCCACTTCATCCAGCACCCAGCCCGATGAGCGCCCTCCCAGGCTCACAGGTTTCGGGAATGAGCCCTCTTGGGCGTACTTATAGATGGATGATCGGCCCAGACCTGTAGTTTCCATGACTTCTTTCAATCGAATGATTCTCATGAGATATCTCCTTCTGCTCATGAGATGAGCCATGGCTGTAAAAAACGGCCAGATGCCCTCTGGCGCTAACCAGCCCGACTATAGCGAATATTTCGGCCTCCTCTGCCGAACCTCTTGCTCTGCGCCTTCGCTAGGTAGCTCAGCCGATTAAACAGCCCAGCTTCAGTCGCTTCGAATCCCGCGCTACTACGCCTCAGCCGGTACACTCCTCCTGTAGGGAAATGCACCAAGCCAGCCGCCTCTCTCATGGTCATTCCCAATGCCCTAGCCCAAGCCATAACAATCTTTTTAGCCAGACTATCTGCCCGCTCAGCCTGTGGATCTCCCAGCACATCCGGATCGAAGCTCCTCCCCACAGGAAACTCGCCTAGCCCACGATAGATCTCACCATTCAGGAACAAGCAGGCGTGGTAATGCACCTGCTTATCTCCCACCTTCTCCTCGACGCCAATGTAATCAAGTTTCCAATCAGGCACCCACCGGCCTTCGCGTTTACGCCTGGCCAGATCTGCCTCCACCTGTTCTTTTAGAGACTGAACGAAATAGCCAAACCAATCGCCAGAACGTACATACCCATTTTCAGGTAGATAGAGATCTATCCTCACAGCCATAGTGCTTGCCTGCCTATGGATAGCTCGATGCATGGTCTGGTTGATACGCTCCAGGTATGGAATGAATAATGGCCCCCTCTGTAGTTGAACCTCATATCCGTTCCAGGGGCCTGAGTGGTGGTAAGTCAGGTGGGTATTGTCTGGGTGACGACGTCTCATTGCTAACTCCTTGAATGTAATGAATTCATAGGAATTAGCTGGTGTGTATTAATTAACCAGATATGACTATGTAGGTCTTATCTATCAATTACTGACTGGTATTTTGATCATACTTGTATGTGATATGAATCAGAGGGTAGAGAACCCTCTTAAAGGCTTTCGTGTAATACTATTACCGGGACCGAAAAGCAGCCCAATCCACAACAGCCCTAGAACCCTGTCTCAAATCCACTCCCAGGTTAGGTTATTTTTTCACCTCTTCTGGCGGTCTTTTAGGGTATTGTTTCGCCTTCGCTTTCAGACCACACGTCAGTTGCATTTTTTCTTCAAGGAAGGAAGCATCCGCATAGGGTGAGGACACAACGCTGAACTCTCCACCCCATACAGCTACGACCTTCTGATCCCAGTACGGACGTCTAACCATTGAGCTCTCTTCCTTCGAAGAAACGCAGAGCGTCACAATTAGCCCTGATCTTGGGTCAGTTTCCAAGGTAGGGAGAATCACGAAATCAGCATTGTCTGCCGCTTCCCCCTTCCCCTTATGGTCAATTTCTTGCATTAATCCATTTAATAGCAGCCTCGCCCTGGAAGCCTGTACTCTTGAAGCGGTAAGAACCGCGGACACGAAGGCTGCCTGCTCACCGCTCCGCTTGCCTCGCAACAAATCCAAGGCAATCTTTTTTCGCAACCCATTCTCCCTGACTAGGAGCTGTTCTTCAGGCACAAAGACAAGCTGCGACGCATACTCATTGATTTTGACTTGC
Organism: Alcanivorax sp. 97CO-5; assembly: GCF_000524665.1. Taxonomy (NCBI): domain Bacteria; kingdom Pseudomonadati; phylum Pseudomonadota; class Gammaproteobacteria; order Oceanospirillales; family Alcanivoracaceae; genus Alcanivorax; species Alcanivorax sp. 97CO-5. The sequence goes on along the minus strand of NZ_KI965903.1, from coordinate 15,477 downwards.
AAGTACGGTGCATCATGCTTGATGGATGCATCCTGGAAGAACCCGGAGAGCCGCCCGGAAAGCTCAGCCTCCCAAGAGGTAGACTCCCTATCCGGCACCTTGGCTTTAACACCCCACTTCTGCTCGAACCGAATAACACGCAACAGATCTTTGTATTCCCGGTCGGTTAGCTTTTTACCTTCCCTGTGGATGATCCTGGATATCAACCGGTTTGCTTCCTTGGCCCCCTTAAGAATCGCTTCAGCCTGACCACTCCGATAGTCATCATCTCCAGAAAATCCCCTTCCTACCAGCAATGTTTCGTGCCTCGCGTACTCACCAAACCCTAAATGCCCCATATTCAAGAAATATCGAGTCTTGACGGAACCGAACAGATAGCAGCCTGTTACGCCAGGAACCAAAGCCCTAATAAAGCCTAGATCCGCCAGTCTACTGATCTGCGACCTTCTCTGATCAACAGAAAAGCCCGTAAGCTCACGCAGCGCAGACTGCCCCAAACCGTCAACCCTACCGACTTCCGACGAATGCACCAAAAGTACGCACAAGAGAAGCCGATTCAATGGCTTTAAGTTCGTCATCTCGGCTGGTACCAACTCACCAAATGCCACATCACGGATCAGGCCTTCATCCACATCCACCGAGCAATCCTCGAAGGAAGCTTTCAGCTCATCTATAAATTTGCCGTCCACATGAATGAAGCTCTTTGGGCGATGATCTACCCCCTGCTGCTTGGAGATTAAAACAATCCCTGCGTCTTCTAGCTCTTGCACAATTTGACCAATGCGCTTGCAACTTAGTCGGAATATCTCTGCATATTCCTCAAAAGTGCATGAGGCCCGCTCCTTATCAAACTGATACAGAAAACAGAGCAAAAAAAGGCGGGACATCCCCGATACCCTCTTGAGCGCGCTTTCCACACCCTCCCCCTTCTTGAACATTAACAGCCGCAATCGCCACATACCCCCTCCTTTTCGGCCATCTTACCACGTGGTAATAATTTTATGCGTTGCTTTTAACGTTACTTATATCGTTATTGATAACGTTATATTTAGCGTTTAAACTAACGAGGAAATTAACATGAAAAACGTGAGGTCGTATGGCCAGGAAACCACAGCCTCTTGAGGATTGGCTTAAGGAAGATAAAGAGAGGCAGGACTGGATTGATCAGGAATTGCACAATGAGGGGCTACGACGATTTACCGAAGTTGGGCAGAGCCGAGTTGATGCACTCATTTCAGATCTTAATCAGGCCCTTCCGGAAGGAGCCGACCGAGCAGAAGCTATCCGCAGATTGAAACTGCGTTGGAGAGTTTTTAAATGCAGCCAAAAGAACAAAACCTCCACACTCTCAATCAGTGTGAAAAAACGTACTCACGAGTCACTAAAGAAGCTGGCCAACGGCAGGGGGGAAACGCAAAAAGCCACGCTGGAGAAGCTCATCGAAGAAGGGTTTCAAACGGAAGCTGACAAGAAAGCAGCCATCAAAGAGGCAACTCGACAAGCTGAACGCTTTCTTGCTGATAAACAATCCCCCTTAGAATGGTTCCCTCTTAACTCTGCAATCACGAGAGAAATCACGTCACTGAAGGAGGAAATGTCAAATAAAAACAAGGAAATTCAATCGCTTAGAATGACTATTGCCGAGCTCACCTCGACACAAGAGAAGGAAGGCAAGAACAAGGAAAATGGCATGGAGTCAAAAACCCCCAATACCCTCCCGAGCAGCAAAGAAAGTCCGGAATCCCTAGAGGCAGCACGGTCAAAACACTCTGGCCCCGAAGTAATCTTGAGGAAGAAGAACGGCGAGAGATACTGAGCCATTCAATCCCGACCAGACACAGCAGAACCAGCCCCCAACTTCACAAGGGCCGGCCCACCTGTATTAGTTCAGACCAAATCTGACACATCAAGCCTTCTTAGCCTTCAAATCATCCAGGTAATCCGCCCACTGCTGCATCATCCCCACACGCCCCTCCAGGTGCGAAGTCCGGTTATAGGCCCGGCCATTGGCATCCCTGACGGAGTGAGCGAGCTGGTGCTCGATCCAGTCCACCCGGACATCCAGAACCTCATCAAGCAGGGTACGGGCAATGGCGCGCCATCCGTGCTGGGTCATCCTTCCCTTGTAACCAAGGGTTTTCAGTAGCTTGTTGAGGGTGTTGTCACTGATCGGCTCTCCGGGCTTGGTACCTTCGAACACATAACGGCAATGCCCGGTGAACGGCTGAATTTCCTGAAGGATAGCCACGGCTTGGCGCGACAGCGGGACCACATGCGGCTCCCGCATCTTCATTTTCTCTGCAGGAATGCTCCAAAGGGCCTTCTTCAGGTCAATTTCTGACCATTCGGCATGACGCAATTCGCCAGGCCGGACGAATACCAGCGGAGCCAACCGGGCAGCGGCTTTGGTGGTGGCTGCTGCCTGACAGGCATCAATGGCCCGAAGCATCTTGCCGACTTCCTCTGGCTCCAGAATCGCCAGGCGGTGCTTTTCTTTCTTAACGGAAATCTGCCCCTGAAGAGGCAAGGCGGGATTGTTATCGGCACGACCGGTCGCCATGGCAAAGTTGAAGATCTCGGAGGCCATCCCCCTCAAGCGATTGGCGGTATAGCCACTGGTCTTTTGGGTACGCTGAAGCACATTCCACAGCTCAGCCGTGGTGATTTCAGAAATGGGCCGGCTGCCCAGGAATGGAAGGAGGCCATTATCCAGCCAGATGCGCCGCTTCCTCTCCGTTGTCGGCGTCCACTTCTCGCCACTCACCTTGTTCTGTGCCCACTCTTCCGCCACCCCGGCAAAGGTATTGCGCAAGGCAGTCTCTGTGGCCATCTTATCGGCTTTACGCTGATCACCGGGGTCAACGCCAGATGCCAGCAGCTCTCGGGCTTGCTGCCGCTTGTCTCGGGCTGCTTTCAGACTTGTGCTGGGGTAGGTGCCAAGAGAGAGGCGCTTTTGCTTACCGTTGAAGCGGTATTTGAAGCGCCACCATTTGCCGCCTTTGGGAGAGATCTCCAGGAACATGCCCTCGCCATCGGAGATGCTGTAGAGCTTGTCTTGGGGCTTTGCTGCGCGGATTTTGACGTCGCTGAGTTTGTTGGTTTCCATGGCTTTCGCCGGCTTTGGGCTGTGGAGTTGGCCCCAAAGTTGGCCCCAGGTGGGGCCAGATGTCAACAAACCTTGTCGGACGGCAGCGGAAGAAACTCATCGATAACTTGCTGTTTTTAAAGCTTTCGAGGAGCTCTTCGGATGCTGCCGGACCGTCATTTGGTACCAGAGGCCGGACTTGAACCGGCACGCCCGTGAAGGCAACGGATTTTGAATCCGTCGTGTCTACCAATTCCACCACTCTGGCAGTGGGGCGCGAGTATACCAGCCCTTCACAGCTTTTCCAGCCTTTACATTCATCGAACGCAATTTTGATTGCCATCACGTCATCCCGACGGCCTGAATTGAGGCCAACTTTGTGAAGGACAGCGACATTGGCATCCTCAATTCACAGGGGATGCAACGCGGGCTCCGCCAGCATCGAATGCACGCAACCGCTGGTCAACCGCAAAGCGAGCATGCTCCAGTTTCAGCTAGTCGTCATTATCGATGAAGTGATAGATCACATGATCACAGGGGTGGCGCATCGTTCATTGGCCCCTGCGTGGGCACATCCATGTGGCCAGGTGCCCGCTAGCCGGTCACATCAACGCACTCGCTGCAACAACCAGATCCCCAGCACCAAACACAATGACGGGGGAAGAATAGCGGCTAGCAACGGGTCAGTATGAAATACCAGCGACAGTTGGCCAAAGAATTGCTGGCCGTAGTGGAAAATCAGCCCAGCCACGATGCCTGCCGTCAATCGCAACCCCATGGTCACTTCTCGAAGGGGGCCGAACACAAAAGAAATAGCGATTAGCACCATGCCGATAGTCGCCAATGGCATGAACAGTTTCTGCCAGAAACTGAGCATGTAGTCTGCCGTTTCCAAACCTTGCCGTTTCAGATAACGGGTATATTCCAGCAACTTCACTAACGCCAAGTTGTCGGGCTTAAGCACCACAATACTCAGCAACTGCGGGGTCAGCTCCGTTTGCCATTCCACCTGATCTTTCTGGTAAGTCTCGACATGATCAGCAAACAACCGGGTGCCTTGAATACCTTCCAATGACCAGGATTCTCCCTGATAGATAGCCCGATTCACGTACTGGGTTTCCGTCAGCTTCTGCCCATCGCTGAAACGGTAACGGGTCAAACCGTGCAACACCCCATTGGGCTGCACCGCATTGATATGAATAAACTCCGGCCCTTCCCTGTGCCAATAGCCGTATTTGGAGCGCAAGGCTTCACCGCCCCCCTCGGCCATGGAACGATTACTCTGCGCCACCTGCTCACTATAGGGGGTGAGATATTCACCCAGCGGAATAGACAAGATGATCAGCACCAACACCGGACGCAGCACCAGCCAGCTCACCTTCAGGGTAGACACGCCCGCCGCTCGAATCACCGACAGTTCACCACTGTTCGCTAGTAAGCTCAAACCAATCAGGGTGCCTAACAGAATCGCCATAGGCATGTATTCGTAAAATCGTCGCGGTGTGGTGGTCAGAATAAACTGCAAGGCCTCCATCACCTGATAGTTGCCCCGCAGGAACTCTAGTTCATAGATAAAGCCGAACAAACAATCCAGCCCGACGATAATAAACAGAATGGCCAAGGTCGGAATCATCACCGCCCGCCAAAAGTAACGCTTGAGCAATTTCATGGGCGCGCCCTCCGCCGGAATAGGCGAGCGCCGAAATAAAGGAGGAAGACAACTAGCCCCGCACTCACATGGATCCAGACCATGCTCAAGTACCAGGGCAGCACCCCCTTGTGATCTTCAATGGCACTGCGGCATACCAGCAACATGCCCACATAAAGCATGTAACCTAATACGGCCGGAATTAATCGATAGAAACGCCCTTGTCGGGGATTAACCCTCGCCAAGGGGATCGCCGCCAATGCCATGATCGGAACGGTGAGGATTAGCGAGATGCGCCACTGCAGTTCAGCCAGTGCCTCTTTGTTGTCGGCCTGCTGCTCCATCAATTCTTGGGTGGAGCGGCCACGCACCTTGGGCGGACGACTATCGGTTTTTTCGCCACCAATACGAACCCGGGCTTCCTTGAATCCCACTTCCTTATAATCCAGCTGCCCGGGCTTACCCTGATACTGAAGACCATCGGTCAGCAGCAGATAACTGATGCCATCTTCCACCACCAGCTTGCCGCTTTTCGCCCAGACAGTTAACAACCTTCCTGCCCCACCTTGGCTTTCAAAACGCGCATCGGCCACAAACACATTTTCCAGCACGCCTTTTTCCCGGTTCAAATGCTCCGCGTAAGTAGCACGCTGGGAATCACTGGAGCCTTTTACGTGAAAACGGCCCGGGGTGAGCAATTCCAGCACCGACCGGTCCTTTTGTTCTTCAAAAATCCGGTTTACTTCTGCGTCCCCCCGCGGGGTCACATAGAGTGAAAACATGCCTACCAGCATGGTGGCCATCAATATGGGCACCACCAACGAGCGCACCACACGGCCATTGCCCTGCCCTCCGGCCTGTAACACCACCATTTCGTTATCCATGTGCATACGCCCCAACACCAACAACAGGGCGACATACAAACTTAAGGGAACGATCATTTGCAGAAATTCCGGCATTCGGAATGCCATCACTAGGAACAAAGCATCGGCAGCGATTTGACCGGCGGCGGCCTCTGCTAAATATTTGATAAAGCGGCCACTGACCAGCACCATTACTAGAATAAAGGTGACCAGCACTGTGGTCATAAACACTTGCCGGTTAATATATCGATGAAGAATCAAAGGAAGGCCCACTCATTGCTGTCTGCAAAACGTGCCGAGCAGAATAAAGGCAGGCAGGTGGCCCGCAGCGCGGCACACACCGCCGGGCAAAAACGCCTGCGGCAGCAGTGAATGCCGCCTAGTGTAACTGAGAGCTAGACAAAGGTGATAATTCCCTTTCAATTAGGTGGTCGCCTGGGCTCCTTCGCAGATTGCGTTTCCTTGCGTGACGGCCCACTATTTCCTTTATTTATCGGGTGAATCGCGCCCCACCCTTTTATCAATTTGGAGAAAGCATGGACTTCGCAGTAAGCAACAGGCCCTTGGAGAAAAGCAAAGCAGATGCGCTAGTGGTATTGCTAGGCAAAAAAAATGACCTTCCTCAGGCCTTGCCCTCCGCCACTCGCGAGCAAATTAGTCAGTTCACTAAGGCCGGCGATTTCAATGCTAGCAAGGGGCAGCTTGTTTGGTTGCACGCGCCCCAAGACCTTAACGCTGACCGCCTGCTGCTGGTCGGCACCGGTGACAGCCCTCTCAGCGACCAAGGCTGGCTCTCATTGGTACACAAGGCCACCAAAACCTTGGCCAGCTCTCCGGTTAAGCAGGCTATGTGGCTGCTTGATGACACACACACACAAACACTGGAGTGGCAAGTCCGCGAAGGCAGCCGTGTAGTAGAAGAAAGCACCTACCGTTTCGACAACTACCGTAGCAAGCCGGCACCGGCCAGCAACCTAGCCAAACTGACCTTCTGGCATGCCGAGAAGGACACTACCCTTACGAAAGCACACAAAACAGGCAAAGCCGTGGGCCTTGGGGTCAACGTAGCTCGAGATTTGGGCAATTTGCCTCCCAACGATTGCTACCCGGAATATCTGAGCGGGGTAGCTCGGGATCTGGGCAAAGAATATGAAAAGCTTACGGTGAAAGTATTGAGCCAGGCTCAGGCAGAAAAAATGGGCATGGGAGCCTTCCACGCGGTAGCCAAAGGCTCCGAACGCCAGGGCCAAATCATTGTGATGGAATACAAGGGCGCCAAACCCACCAAGCAAGGCCCGGTTGCCCTGGTCGGCAAAGGGATCACCTTCGATACCGGCGGCATTTCTCTAAAGCCCGGCGCCACCATGGATGAGATGAAATATGACATGGGCGGCGCTGCCAGTGTTTTCGGCTCAGTAAAAACTGTGTGCGAACTGGACCTGCCTATCCACCTGGTTGCCGTCGTGGCAGCGGCGGAAAACATGCCCGATGGCCGCGCCGCTCGCCCGGGAGATATCGTCAAAACCCTATCCGGCCAGACCGTGGAAATTCTCAATACCGATGCTGAAGGTCGACTGGTACTGTGCGACGCGTTGACCTACGTGCAGCAAAAACACAAACCACACACAGTCATCGACATCGCCACCCTGACCGGCGCTTGCGTTGTCGCCCTCGGCGCCCACGCCCAGGCAGTCTACTCCAACGACGATGACCTCAGCGAAGCTCTGCTCGCCGCGGGTAAAGAAACCGGCGACCGCGGCTGGCCGATGCCCCTGTGGGATGAGTACCAGGGCCAGCTGGACAGCCCCTTTGCCGACATGCAAAACATTGGCGGCCCCAAAGCAGGCTCCATCACCGCCGCCTGCTTCCTCTCCCGCTTCACCAAAGAAGTAAAATGGGCGCATCTGGATATCGCCGGCACCGCCTGGATCAGCGGCGGCATGAGCAAAGGCGCCACCGGTCGCCCTGTGCCTATGCTTACACGGTATTTGATGGACAACGCCTAATGCTAGGCACCGAACGCCTGGCACAACACTATGCGTCAGGCGTTTGGCGTCAGCCGCTAGGCTTTTACCTATGACTGAAGTCACTTTCTATCTCAGCAGTAAAGTCGGGGAGGGCGTTCGCCAGGCTCTGGCTTGGCGGATTGCCGATAAAGCGCTGAAACAGGGCCGGCAAGTCTATGTGCATTGCCAAAATGAGGCCCATGCACGGCAGCTGGACGCGCAATTCTGGCAATCTCCCCCAACAGGCTTCTTGCCCCACGCACTAAGCAGTGAAGGTCAGGCTCCGGTATTACTCGGGTTCGGTGACGACCCCGGCCATCAGCACGATGTACTGATCAACCTGAGCGATGGAGTGCCCGACTTTTCCTCCCGCTTTCAGCGGGTGGCCGAAATGATCAGCGGCGATGAAGCCGAACGACAACAGGGCCGGGAACGTTTTCGTTTCTACCGGGACCGAGGCTTCCCCGTCACCACCCATGAACTTGGCTGACCACTACTGCGAGCAACACGGCTATGAGCGACAACAAGGAAACGGCAAAGCACGCCTTGCTCAAAGAACTGGATGATGTCCAGTCCTTGCTGGACGATGCTGAGCCGCCGCTGCTACAAGCATCTGCAGAGGCAACCCCGCCGGAGGCTCAACGAATACGGCAGCTTGCCAGCGAACGGACCAACCCGTTCTTAGACCGCACCGCTAACCAACACGCCCCCACCCTCAGTGGGCCATCGATTTCCACTCCCGCTCAGCAAACAACAGCAACAGCAACAGCACGCCCAACGTTGACCAACCGTGACATTGATAACGCCATTGATGAACTAGTGGCCGAGGCCCTGCCCAAGCTGGAAAAAGCCCTACGTTTGAAGCTGCGCGCCGCCCTGCGAAGGAATGCCAGAGGCTAATCGCTCTACAAACTTTCTGGGGGCAAGCGTTTTTCTTTTCAGGCGTCTGGCAGCCTAGGTAAGGGGTTTTCCTACAACCCGCGACGAACCCGCCCCGCTTCGCTATAATTCGCCCTCATTTTTTCTGGTTAGAAGCGGTGATCATGGACAAAACCTACCAACCCGATCGCATTGAGCAGTCTTGGTACGAAAACTGGGAACAAGCCGGTCATTTCAAGCCGAGCGGCCAGGGTGACCCGTTCTGCATCATGATCCCGCCCCCCAATGTGACCGGCAGCTTGCACATGGGCCACGCCTTCCAAGACACCATTATGGATACCTTGGTCCGCTACCGCCGCATGCAGGGCCGCAACACCCTCTGGCAGGTGGGCACCGACCACGCCGGCATCGCCACCCAAATGGTGGTAGAACGCAAATTGGCCGGCGAAGGCACCAACCGTCACGAGCTAGGCCGTGAGAAATTTCTGGACAAGGTCTGGGAATGGAAAAGGGAATCCGGCGGCACTATTACCCGCCAGCTGCGTCGCATGGGCGCCAGCGTAGACTGGACTCGTGAACGCTTCACCATGGACGACGGTCTGTCTAACGCCGTGCGCGAAGTGTTTGTCCGTCTGCACAAGGAAGGCTTGATTTACCGCGGCAAGCGGCTGGTCAATTGGGATCCAGCCCTGCACACCGCCATCTCCGACCTAGAAGTGGAGAACGTGGAAGAGCAAGGCCACATGTGGCACTTCCGCTATCCGCTGTCTGATGGCTCCGGGCACCTGGTGGTCGCCACTACACGCCCGGAAACCATGCTCGGTGATACCGCCGTAGCCGTTCATCCGCAAGACCCACGCTACAAGGACATGATCGGTAAGAGCATTCGCCTGCCGCTAGCTGACCGCAATATCCCTATTATTGCCGATGACTACGTAGACCCGGACTTCGGCTCCGGCTGCGTGAAAATCACCCCGGCCCACGACTTCAACGATTACGAAGTGGGTAAGCGCCACGACCTGCCGATGATCAATATCCTGACCATCGATGCCGCGCTGAATGACGAAGTGCCGGAAGGCTATCGCGGCTTGGACCGTGTAGAGGCCCGCAAAAAAGTAGTAGACGATCTAGATGCCTTAGGGCTGCTGGAAAAAGTGGACGACCACACCCTACAGGTGCCCCGTGGTGATCGTTCCGGTGTGGTTATCGAACCCTACCTGACCGACCAGTGGTTTGTCGCCGTAGAAGAGCTGGCCAAACCGGCCATTGCCGCCGTGGAAAATGGCGACATCCAGTTCGTCCCCAAAAACTATGAGAACATGTACTTCTCCTGGATGCGCGATCTGCAGGACTGGTGTATCTCCCGCCAACTGTGGTGGGGCCATCGCATCCCCGCCTGGTACGATGCCGACGGCAACGTCTATGTGGGCCGCGACGAAGAAGAGGTCCGAGCAGAAAATAACCTAGGCGATACCCCCCTGAGCCAGGATGACGATGTCCTAGATACCTGGTTCAGTTCCGCCCTGTGGACCTTCTCCACTCTGGGCTGGCCGGAAGACACTGACGCCCTGCGCACCTTTCATCCCACCGATGTACTGGTAACCGGCTTCGACATTATTTTCTTCTGGGTTGCCCGGATGATAATGATGACTCTGAAGTTCACCGACCAAGTGCCCTTCAAGAAGGTCTATGTTCATGGTCTGGTGCGCGACAATGACGGCCAGAAAATGTCCAAGTCGAAAGGCAACGTGCTTGATCCGCTGGACATGATTGACGGGATCACCCTAGATGCGCTGATCGACAAGCGCACCAAGGGCCTGATGCAGCCGCAGAAAGAAAAACAAATCACCAAGCGCACTAACAAAGACTTCCCTGACGGCATCAACCCCTACGGCACCGACGCTCTGCGTTTTACCTTCCTGTCTCTCGCTTCCACTGGCCGGGACATCAAGTGGGACATGGGCCGCATAGAAGGCTACCGGAATTTCTGTAACAAAATCTGGAATGCAGCCCGCTATGTAATGATGAATACCGAAGGGGAAGACTGCGGCATCGACACCGATAGCGAAGTGGAACTATCTCTGGCAGACCGTTGGATTATCTCCGCCTTACAGCGGGCCGAACTGGAAGTCAGCGAAGCACTAGACAGCTTCCGTTTCGACGTGGCCAGCCACGCCGCCTATGAATTCATCTGGAACGAATACTGCGATTGGTATCTCGAGCTATCCAAGCCGGTACTGTGGGGTGACGAGTATTCCGATGCCCAAAAACGCGGCACACGCCGCACCCTAGTGACCGTACTGGAAGCCATCCTTCGCATGGCCCACCCCTTTATGCCATTCATCACTGAAGAAATCTGGCAAAAAGTCGGACCACTGGCGGGCAAGGCGTCGGCGGCAGGTAAAGGCGAAAAAAGCGACACCATCATGTTACAGCCCTTCCCGGCCAGCGAACCCGCCAAAATCGATACCAATGCGGAAACCGGTGCAGAATGGGTAAAAGCGGTTATTAGCGCGGTACGTAACATCCGTGGTGAGATGGGCATTCCACTAGGCAAGGCACTGCCGATTTATCTGCATAATGGTAAAGACTCCGACAAGGCCCTGCTGGACGCCAACCGAGTCTTCCTCTGCAAACTGGCCAAACTGGAATCCATTACCTGGCTGACCGCAGAGGATTCCGCCCCCGCCTCTGCCACCGCCCTAGTCGGCGACATGGAAATTTTGGTCCCCATGGCCGGGCTGATCGACAAGGAAGCAGAGATCGAGCGTCTTTCTAAGGAAATCGAGAAACTACGCAAGGAAGTAGGCCGCGCCGAAGGTAAATTAAAGAATCCTAAGTTTGTCGATAAAGCACCACAGGCCGTGGTGGACAAGGAAAAAGCCAAACTGGACGACTATCGTTCACAACTGGCCAAGCTTGAAGAGCAGCTGGAAAAAATCAAGTACCTGTAAAGCCCGCCATTATGGCGATTACGCTGCATCTTCTTCTCACCTGCGCACAGGAAGCCTTCGCCAGCGAAGGCTTCCGCAGGGCGGAAGTGGATACCATCGCAATCGAGCCGATCTAGACAAAACCACCATCTATACGCTGCTTGCCTCCTAGGAAGCACTACCGCTACCGCTCGTAGAAGGGAACCGAAGACCAGCTGCGCGCCCTCCCTCTGAGCTAATCAGTATAGTATTGCCTGCCCTTGGCGCGGCCGACGAACCTGCGCCAGCACCTAGTTTATGGAACCAAACGCACCCTTTGCCGATGTTTTTTAAGCGAACGTTATAAAGAAGGCTATTTCGTTGCTCTGCCCACTCGCGATACGATGCTGATAATAGTGAACTGGATGGCCGGAGCCACCTACCGTGAGCGAACACTCACAGCAGAGAGGAGCTTCGAATAACAAACCGCAGGTCACAGGAACGCGTGTTGACCCGTGACATCATAGGAGAAATCATGCGCATCACGTTTGTTCTAGCTGCGGTTCTGGCTTTTTCCCCGCTATGCGTTGCATACACCCAGGCCGACAGCTTGGACGATACTCTTGACGCTCCCCACCGCACGTCAACGGAAAAGGCCCGTGACTCTTACCGCCACCCGGCCAAGACCCTTCGCTTTTTCAACGTAGAAGCCGACATGACCGTGGTGGAAATCTGGCCTGGCTCAAAAGGGTGGTATACCGCCATTCTGGCGCCTTATCTGCGCGACAATGGCACTTATTATGCTGCCCAATTTCCGCCGGATAGCAACATCCCGTTTTACCAACGTTCACTGATCCAGTTTAAAACCCGCCTGTCCAAGCAGGACGAGATTTACAACAAGGTTCGCATTACCCACCTTTATCCCCCTGTCTACAATGACATTGCCCCAGCAGGCACAATCGACCGGGTTCTCACTTTCCGCAACGTGCATAACTGGGCAAAATCCGGCAAGGGGGAAGCCGCCTTCAAAAGCTTTTACAAGGCTCTCAAGCCGGGCGGAGTGCTGGGCGTAGTGGAACATCGGGCACCAGAAGTACGCCCACTGGAAAGGCAAATCGAAACGGGATATATGAGCGAGGGGTATGTCATCGCCCTTGCCGAGAAGGCCGGTTTTACACTGGTGGATCGATCAGAGATCAATGCCAACCCGAAGGATCAGACCAACCACCCTGCCGGAGTCTGGACACTTCCCCCCACTCTACGACTCGGCGACAAGGACAGGGAAACCTATGAAGCAATCGGGGAAAGTGACCGGATGACACTGAAGTTTCTCAAGCCGGAGCATTGAACCGATCCAACCGGAGTCTTACTACGCGGGGCGCTCCAACATGCTTGGCGCAGCCTTTCCCAGCACCAAGGATTCAGTCACACCTACCGCGACCCGCAAGCACAGGTCCAGTCGCTGCTGGGAAAAGCCGCCATCGTCGAAAATATAGAGTGAGTAGTTCTCTAACATCCACAACACTGTCAGGAAAACTAACGGCTCGTAATCCTTCCCCGTATAACGGTTAATCTGAACAGCTAGGACTTCAGATGCCAAGGTTTGGGCACGGATGCGGTGAGGCGCCAGAGCTGAATCAGAAGAGCGAGCCTCCTCCATCATCAACTTGATTACCGGGCCCATACTCACATGGTGATCAAAATAAACCTTAGTGGTATTACGAATGATATCGTTCACAGATGAGGCCTGCTTCACCTCTCTGTGAAAATGCAGCATCATATTATCCACAAAGATACGATAGATGCTTTCCAGGACATCCATCTTGTTGCGAAAGTATTTGTAGAACGTGCGTCGAGATACATTAGAGGCATCTAACAAATGCTGTACCGTGGTTCGCTGGAGCCCACGAATAGCAAACACCTGCATTGAGTGAATCAGAATTTCAGCCCGAGCCTGAGAGCGCTGCCCTCCTTCTTCGAGGGCATGAACTTCCAACACTTGATTCACCACCTGGCGAATCGCATCTATGTCGCTGCTTGGTCTCTGCACGTGACGCCCCCTTAAAATCTATAGCCTTCGTTAGCTTAACTAACGGCCCTAGCAGAGTAAACATTGAGTTTATCCTAAACCATAATCGCTCCGCTCACCGGGGCAGGGTCAGCCTTCTTGTTAGTCTTCCAGATTTTTTCATGAAAGTGGTAGGCCACGGTATTCACACAAGGCTCAACCAAAGCCGTCAAACCACCAATACGCCAGTCACCTGTCATGGCCCAAACGACCAAGAACGCCACTGAAATATGCATTACTCCGAAACTAATTGTCTTAGTCATGACATACCCTCCAATTGAAGCCCATCATGCCTCACTCCATTCGCATAGCATAAAGCTCTTGATAAATAGCATCGATAGACACATCAAATAGCAAACAATCGCTAACCATCAAGGATTGTTAACTTACTTATCCTGGTCCTGCATCAAAGCAGCCGCATGCTTTATTCTATGGCACCAGTCAACGACAGAGTTCTCCCCATGAGCAAGAAAGCCTTACTTATCCTTCACGGCAAGCAGGCCGACAACCAGTCCGTTCGCAATGCGGTCATTGACTGGCGTAACCAGGGCCATGAGTTAGCCGTCCGCGTAACGTGGGAGGGGGGCGACGCGGAACGCTATGTCCGCGAAGCGCTCGATAACGGCTTCAAAACGATTATTGCCGGCGGCGGAGACGGCTCGGTACGTGACATCACCCAAGCACTGATGGAAAACGGTAATAGCGAACTGGAACTAGCGATTATCCCGCTCGGCACGGCCAACGACTTTGCCACGGCTGCAGAAGTTTCGGAGGAACCCGCCGACGCCTTGTCATTGCTTAATAGGCCTGCTCAGCCGTGTGATGTAATCCGAGTAAATAACCATTATTTTCTCAACATGGCCACCGGCGGTTTCGGCACAGAGGTCACCACACAAACGTCCGAAGAGTTGAAAAAAATGCTTGGCGGTGCAGCCTACTTGCTTACCGGTCTAACTCGGTTTTCGGAAATTGAATCCGCCAAAGGTCACTTCAAAGGAGAGGATTTTGAATGGGAAGGTGATTTTCTGGCTCTCGGCCTAGGCAATGGCCGGCAAGCCGGAGGTGGGCAGCGCCTGTGTCCAGACGCCCTGGTCAACGATGGGCTCTTCGATGTCGCCATCCTGCCCGCAGACATGGATCTGCTCGCTGGAGTGAAAGAGCTGTTCGACAGTGAAGCGCGACAAGATCCGGACCAAGAAGGGCTTTTTGTTCGTACCCGACTTAGCGAAATGAAAATTGAAACTCCAACGCCCATGAACCTGAACCTGGATGGTGAACCAATTCAGAATACGACTTTTCAGATTCAAGCCATTCGCAATGCGCTGCGCCTTTACCTGCCCGAGGGCTGTCCACTGTTAGGCTGAAGCCTTGTGCGCACGGCCACAGAGCTGAATAAACTCTCGGACCTTTTGTCGCCGTCTATCTAGTTTGTGGCCATATAGTGGAAAGTGCTGCCATACCGCCATCTCGGTTACCCCATAACAGCGAGTCGCCACTGCTACCACCATCATCCCTGTACGAATCACCCCCATCTCACAATGCACCAAGCAGCGGCTGTCTGCCCGACCCAACTCTTCAATAAATGCCACAATTTGAGCCTCAGTTGGCGGTGTATCCTGCGCCATGGGGATATTCACAAGCTTCACTCCATGCCGGCGACAATAATCCAACTGTTTAAAGTACCAACCGTTTTTACTGTACTCCGACTCAAGGCGTAGATTAACAATTGTGTTAACGCCCAAAATACGATGCATGATTCGTATACCGATAGGCCCCAAGGTTCCGCTACGGTAAAGTTTTCTCCGTTCCACCACACGAAAGTGGTACATCAGCTTACGATAGCGATAGATAACTAACGCAAGAACAGAGATAACAATGGCGATATACAACAGCATGACGAAGACTCCCGGCATTGAAGGTAAGCGAATAATGCCGGGCGATGTTGGCAGAGTGATTACAGGGTAATCATTACTGCTCCGGCTAAGCTACGAGGGCGACGCGAGAAGGCATGTTTGA